>JAISYE010000239.1 GCA_031297485.1 Clostridiales bacterium | reverse complement strand
ACCGGAAGTATGGACGAAAAGCTACATCCATCAAAGCCCAGATAGGCGTTGGGGATTTTGGGGTTTGAACCGAACGAAACTGCGGGTAAGCAAAAACTGAGGCAATGTGACAAAATCGTGCCGTCCCCAGGTGTCCCACTATACACGAAAGGATATCTAGCGTAGGCTGCTCACGCGGTACGGCGGGACACGCCGGAACTTATACGCTTGGGGAGTTTGTGTAAGACCCGTGGGGGCAACGGACGTTTTGAACCAAGAATCCCCCGGCTTCAGCCGTGGGGCGTGTCAATTATACAAAACGCTTAATGTACTTCGCAATCAGAAGTCCGACAAATACAAAGAGAAAACACAAAGCAATGTTCAGTATGGTGTTTGCCGTTGCTTTTAAGTACTGTGCGTTTTCGATGTATGCAACAGTTTCCATACTAAAAGTGGAAAACGTGCTTAACCCGCCAAGAATGCCAACCATCAAGAACAACTTCAAATGTTCGGGTAACGTCGTTGTTTGACGCTCAATCCCGATTATCAGTCCGATAAAAAACCCCGCTATCACATTTGACAGCAATGTCCCGAACGGCAGTAGCGTTAGGTGTCTGCTCATCAGCTTTGTAATACCGAACCTCGCACAAGCACCGATAAAGCCCCCAACGCCGACCGCGATAAACTGTGACATAAATATCCTCCCTAATACGCGAAAAACCAATGTTTCCGCGAAATATCGCAGAAGTCATCAGCTTTAACAAGCGGTTCGGCACAAGGCACAGGGAGAACTTCATTCCCTTTTGTTAGTTTACGCTCTCTGCTCCAAGTAGTCAACATGCACAAAGCACTTGGACGCGCCTTATCGTTTGATTGTATTCCTCCAATGTCACCCGCCGCATCCTTGCTATTATCAAATAAATATAAACTCGCGCTGAAAAGCAGGGCGAATGTTCAGCTTGCCGCCATACCCGGTAACGCCGTTTTCCGCACTGTCCTTGTACCCCACAACAACCTCGCGGATGGGGATTTCGTGAAGTTTGATGTTCATTGTGCCGCTCCCTGCTTTCTGCGAATTAAAATTCGTGCGTATAGTTGCTTGCCGTTTACGACAGCTTTTGCATAATCGTATTCATTGCCTGTGCCGCTGTCTAGCACTCCTTCAATAGAAAACTGTCCTGGGTTATGTCGCGTCATAAAGGTAATAGGGACGCCGATAACGCCGTAATAATCGCAAGGAATATTTGCCGTATGGGTAACCTCTATTGCATCGTAATTGTCATATGTCGGGTAAACGTCGGGCGAATACTCTCTAAACAAGGTCATATCCTCGTGGCGTTTTTCAAAGTCAAGGTTAGTAAACCAGCATATGTTACCCATACGCCTCCACTTTTGCCCGTTTTCGTCAATCTTAAAGTCGGTCGTCTTTTCCTCGTATGTATCGGGGACGGCAAACCAATAATGCCCGCTATTGTTGCCGAGCCATACATTATCAGTCATAAATAAAGGCAATATTTCCTTGTATTTCACGGCGTTAAGATTGCCGATTATTAAAAAGCCCTTGCCGTATTCGACAAGCTGCGCAATATATTCGCGGAAAAGCGAAAAGGGAGGATTGGTAACAACGATGTCAGCTTGCTTCAAAAGTTCGATACATTCAGCAGAGCGGAAATCGCCATCGCCTTTTAAACGCGTAAGAGCGTTCTTCCTGTTACGCAAGAGGTACTCTACGTCGGCAAGACCTACGCGGCCGTCCCCTGTATAGTCATCCACCTCTGAAATTTCAATTTTATGCGGTGTACGCGTTGTTTTGTTTTCGGGCGTTTCATGGTCGAAAAGTGACAGTTGCGTATTGGCAATAGGCGATCCAACATAGCAGGTCGCAATAAGCTTCTTCAAGCCTAACGAATTGAAGTTGATAGCAAAATATTTGAAAAAGTTGCTTTCATAAGGGTCATCACAGTTACATAAGACAACTTTACCCTTAAAGTGTCCCTTGTAGTGTTTTAGTTCGCTCTCAATAAGCGAAAGTTGGGTATAAAATTCATCTTGCTTATTTCGAGCTGAATTGTTTAAGTTTGAGTTTCCAGCCACGTTTATTTACCCCCGTTATTGGTCTGTCGTCTCGCAACTTTTGTTCTACCGTCAAGCGGTTTAGTCGTTCCTTTCGGAATAACCCAAATGTCACCGAGTTTTGTAGCTCCCTGCACCTGACAATTATCGCAAAGCACTTGAACGCGCCTTATCGTTATGCCCCATTCCTGCGCAGCTTGCTTTGCGGTTATCCAATCTATGTCCATAGCCTTACCTCAGCCCCTGTCCACTTAACGACTTGACTTATTATACAACGTACAAGCGAATAAAGCAATACTTTTTTTCTCGCAGCCAAACTATGTCCTTGACAAATCGTCCCGAAAGGCGGGATAATCGGGCAAACAGGCTCTTTCTTGAAGAAGCAGGGGTATAAAATAAAAGTGTTCAACAGCATAGATTTCAAAAAGTCTATGAAGTATAACCCCCTGTCGTACATCAAGACCGAAGCCGACATTTTGAAATTTGTAAACGCTTTAATCACGAACACAAAAGGCGAAGGCAAGGACGGTGACGAGTTTTGGACGAAAGCGGAAACCCTGCTGTACTGCGCCCTTATCGCGTATATCGTGTTTGAGGGACCCGAACAGGACAGGAACATCATCACTCTTGCAGACCTCATAAACGGCATGGAAGTAAAAGAAGATAACGACGATTTCAAAAATGCCAAAGATGAAATCGACATCTCCCGCTGAATGACTTTTGATGAGGTTTATCAAGTGAACAGCGATTGGGTTGACTATTACAATAACGACCGTTACCAATGGGATTTGGCGAAGCTCTCCCCGCGAGAATATTATCGCTATATAACATCAGGCGAATATCCTTTAACGATACCGAAAGCCAAAGGTGACGTTTCCGAGTGAGGCTTTACCTCACTCGGAAGGGTTTAACGCTTTGATTTCCAGGGAGGCGGTTCAAAAAAAGAAGCGACGCCCAAAGGCATCGCCTCCCTTATAAACCCACACAGGCGCTCAGGTCGCTCCCCAGCGTTGCCCTATCCTCCTGAGTGGTAAAGCAAATCCAGTGTACCATACTATCTTTGAAATTGGCAGATGAAAACCCCATATTGTCCTTGACACGAGGTACACATTATACAAGCATAATAATGCTGCATTAGCCGCCATTAAGACGGGGTCTGGGGATAAAATCCCCAGCGGGGTTTGCGGCAGAGCCCCTAACGGTGAAGTGTCCGTTGGTCTTAATCTTTTGACCTTCCCCAAACCTTAAGTTCGCGCCTATGGGGCAAAGCCCCAACGTCTTAAGGTTTTAGTGTTTTGACCTCTGAACAGACACGAAAAACAAGCACATATCTCTGTGGAATAAACTGCCGCATACCAGCCAACTTAAAGCCATAATGGCGCAGCTGAGCAATAGTAAGCCGCCTGTCGATAGCGGAGCCGTAATAAGGCACAACCCCCGGCCGCGCGATGTCGTTGTCAACTATCACAAGCCTGCCGTCTTTTTTCAGGGCGCGTTTCAGGCTGGACACAAACTCGTCCTTCACAAACTCAATAGACGCGATATATACGGCATGGTACATGGAACACATAAACACGGTATCCACGCTGTTTTCCGGCAGGCAAACGTCGTTCAGTTTGCTGACGGCGGTCTTAATATTCCCCAATTCCTCTTGGAAGCGTTCTACGTAGTAAAGGGCGTCCCTGTTAATCTCCGTGGCGTAAACAAGCCCGCTGGCTCCCACGGCTTTGGCAAACCTGTAGGTAAAATAACCGCTGCCGCAGCCAATGTCCGCTATGACCTCCCCCTTGCGCAAGCCAAGACAGGCCAGCATTTCCTCCGTTTTTTCCCAGCTGTTCCGGTTGGGGTTGTTAAACGCTATATACTCGCTTAACTGCGTAATGTTGTCAAGACTTCCGTAATCCACGCCCGACAGTTCGTACTTCGCGGCCAGGTATTTTTTTAAGACAGCAAAGTCATTTTCCGCCAGCAGTTGAAAATAGCTCCTTGCCAAGCCGACGCTCAGCTCGCAGCCGGCGCCTTTTTCCTCGCTGCCGTCAGATAACATCATAATCCGCTGCGTATCATCGGCCAGCAGGTACAGGCAAAACCACTCGAAAGCGGTGTACTCGTCTCCTATACGTTCACGGGGAATCAAATCCCTGTATGTGTCCAGCGCGGTTTGGAGGTCCGCTTCCGCCTTGGTTTCCAGCGCCTTCAAAAACAGCCGCGCAGCCGCCTTCCCACGCGGGGTAAAACCGGCTGTGGGCGCTGCCTCGGCAATTCGGTAGCTGATAAGGGACGCGCGGGTACGTATCGGGAACCCGTCCGTTTGGATATCATCCCGCAGACAGCGCTCTGTCCCGGCTTCGGAAGGTTCAGGCTCCCGTTCGCCAGTATACTCGAAAACCAGCGCATACCGCTGTACGGTAAATTGAAAGCTGTCCAGCAAAGTAAAGCCATAATGCCAAAGCTGGGCAATAATCAGTTCCTTCGCGATATAGGGGCCGTGATAAGGCAGGCTGCCTTCCTCCACCAAGCCGTTATCCACGATAATCAGCCTTCCGCCAGGCAGCAGGCAGTTGACAATACTGCCGATATATGATGCCCGCTCATCCTCGGTCAGGGCTGCGTAAAGGACATGATAGAGCGAACACATAAAAACAGCGTTTACCTTTACACCAGACTCAAGCCCGATGCCCTTCACGTGACATTCCCGCGCTTCCACGTTCCTTATGTCATAACGCTGGATAAATTTGCGCAGGTAGTTTAAGTGCAGGGGATTCGTTTCAAGCGCGTACACTTTTCCGTCAGGCCCTACAATGTCCGCGAATTTAAACGTAAAATACCCGGGTCCGGCCCCCACGTCCGCCACAGTCTCGCCAGGCCGGAGGCCAAGCCTCGGGAAATTTTCCGCCGTTTTCTCCCAGCGGTTCCGGTCGGGATTTGAGAACAGGATAAAATCCTCCAGAAACCGCAGGCTGCGCCGCTGTTCTTCTTGCGTAATTTCTATAAAATGATATTTATATTTGATGTATTCCCGCAGTTTGGCAAAGCCGTTTTCAGACAAAAGCCCGTACCAGCTTTCAACCTCCGGATGGGAAAGAAAATCCCTCCGCTTATCCTCCGGCGCCAGCAGCAGCCGGCATATCCACTGCAGCGCCGTGTATTCCCCGCCAAAATTTTCACTGGGAATAATCTTGTCGTAAATATCAATGGCACGCTTTAAAGAATCCAACATTAGGCCATTTTCGCCGCCTTCTTTTCGGCTGACATTTTGAAGCCGCCCGCTACCGCCGGACTCAAAATAATCCAACACGCACCTGGCGGCTTCCTTGCCGCCTTGTGTGATGTCGAAGGAATCCAGGCTGCCGATATGTATGAGCGAATGTTTTGAGGAAATACGGAGATACAACTCCGGTCCCTCCGGCATGGACATGCTCATGTTATCGCCTCGCTTTCTTTGATTGTGTAAAACCTTGACGCGCCGCGCCAAGGTTTACGGACAAATCACCGTTAGGTTCGCCCGTGTTATACTTACGAACAAATACATTTGCCAAACATGAAGACCTAAAACCTAAGACCTAAGACCTAAAACCTAAGACCTAAGACCTAAGACCTAAGACCTTGGGGCTCTGCCCTAAACCCCGCTGGGGACTTCGCCCCCAGACCCCTTCTTAAGGGCGGCGAGTGTGATAGTCAAGCTTGCTCGACGCAGACCCCTTCTTAAGGGCGGCGAGTGTGATAGTCAAGCTTGCTCGACGCAGACCCCTTCTTAAGGGCGGCGAGTGCGATAGTCAAGCTTGCTCGACGCAGACCCCGCTGGGGACCTAACGATGGTTTGTTCGTTGGCCCCCGACTATCATTACAGCGGCTTTATCCAAAATTTCGCGCTCTAAAGAATTTTCAAACACGCCTTAACAACCGCTGAATTTTGATTAAACTGAATGTCCATACCCGCCCTTTCCGCTGTCCGCCTGGCATGCGCGAGCCCTACCACAAACCTGTCGCTGGCGTAAATAGCGTACTTGTCCCTGCTGGCTTTAGGAGTAAAATTAACGGTAATAACATTCGCGCCCGCGAGAAGACCCGCCGCCTGCCCTGAGGTCGGGCCAAGCGCGCCGGGAGAAATATACTCCAAGGCGCTTACTGTGGGAATGAGGGCATAGGGCATGGCGATACGCAAAATGGCAATGGTGTTCAGCACCAGGTTTATGCCGCCCGCCGGCATGTTTTCAAAGGGCGTCCCTTTGTTGGCGATAAAGGGTGAGGCGCTGACAAAATCTGGGTTCAGGCTTATGGCGAACAGAATATCCTCCGCAATGTCGTCTATTGTTTGGCCGGGCAAGCCGATAATATTGCCTGTGCCCAGCTTCATGCCCGCTTCACGGATATAGCGCGCGCACGCCAGCCGCCGCCCCGCTTCCGAATGGGTGACAGTCTCATAAAGCGCCGGGTTTGACGCCTCGAATTTTAAAATGTAGGAAGTGGCGCCGGCGGCTTTATACGCCTCATAAACCGCCGGTTCTTTCTCGCCCGCGCAAAGCAGCACTTCGCCGCAGTCCGCCGCTATTTCCGGTATAACTTGGCACAACAGCTTATCACACTTGGGGTTCTGGCCGCTTTGCAGAAACACCGTGGAAATACCAGCCTCCACTATCTGCCGCGCCGCTGTCAAAATCGTCTCAGGGTCCAGATAATACCTGTCCAGGCTGACATTTTCCCGCCGCATG
The DNA here is from genome assembly GCA_031297485.1 of Clostridiales bacterium. GTDB lineage: Bacteria > Bacillota > Clostridia > Lachnospirales > JAISYE01 > JAISYE01. Next base: position 18,527 of record JAISYE010000239.1, on the reverse strand, counting down.
GCGCAATAATCGCAGTTCTTTACGCAGGCGTTGGAAATCTCTATAACACCCCTGACCTTTAAATTCCGCCTGAAAATTCTTTCCCGCGCTTCCCTGGCACGGGCGAAAAGTTCCTGCTGGGCCTCCCCTTCCGCCAAAAGCAGCTTCACTATATCAGCCTTTGTAAATAGCCCAAAATCCGGCGTTTTTTGACCCTCCCGCACAAAGGACCGTTCATGCGGGCGCTTGCCGCCAAAAGCGTCTGCGCTGGAATTGTCATTATAGGGGTTCAGCGGCCCGTCGGCGTAGTGCTCACGTGGGAAGGGCAGAAATTCGCGGCTGTTAAATTGTTCCGCCACTTCGTCGGCCATAAAGCCGCCAAGTTCCGTCAATCTCACTACCCGCCCCGTATCCTCCAAAAGCCCGTGTTCTTTAAGCCGCGCCGCCTTCTTTTGGAAAACCTCGTCAAAGGCAAGGCCATTCATCTTTTCAAACTTGGCCTTCTTTACGTCCATGTTTTTTAACGGCAGCACAATTGACCAGCGAAGCTGCTGCTCCGCGCCGCGGATATAGCCCCTATTCATGGGCAGTTCCCCCGCGTCAATGGACTGATAATAGTCGGCAAAATACTGCGTGTTTAAGGCGAAACGGTCCCTGTAGCTGGAAAAGGCCGTAATGCCAAAACCTACCTGGTCATACAGGTTGCAGCACTGGTTATAAGCGTAATGCGAAATATGCTTTTTGTTCTTAGTGTACACCCTGCGCAGGTTCTCGTAAAAGCCGTTTTCGTTGAGAATATCAATGGCAATTTGCTTCATGGTCATAGTTTCCTCAAAGGAAGGCGCGGACGCTCTTTTGCGTATGATGTCGCCCTGCCTGTCGCCATAGGCCAGCACTTTTAAGCGGTAAATCTGAATTTCGTCCGCGGGAAGCGTCACGGCTTGCCGCATAACTTCCGCCCAATTCTCGAAGGTTTCGCCCGGATGGCCGTAGATAAACTCAATATTTAACTCAAAGCCGTAATCCTTTGTGTTGTATATGGCCTCAATGGCTGTCCGCGCGCTGTGGGGGCGGTTCATCACGCGCAGCACGCTGTCGTCCAGGCTTTGCACCCCGATTGTCAGCCGGGTGACGCCGTATTCGCGCATGATTTTAAGTCGCTCGACGCCCTTTTCCCCCACCATGGTATTGGGGTCAACGTCATAGTTGAACTGGGCGCAGTGGGACAGGTCCACCTTGCGGTTGAAAAACTCCAGAAAATCCGCCAGCATTTCCGGCTCCAGATAGCTCGGCGTCCCGCCGCCCACTAAAATGGAACGGGGGCGTATCCGGGCGCTGTCCAGGCCGAAACGGCTCATGTAAAGCTCTATTTCACGCTTCAAGTATCCGATGTACCGGCTCTTTTCTTCTGTCTGCGGCCCTATCTTGCCGGGATAATGGCAGAAAACGCAGTGGCGCTCGCAAAAAGGAAAGTGGACGTAAATATCCAGGAACCCATCCTCCGGCTGGGTATAGCCGCCGTACAACTCCGCCGGTGTCATGGGCGGGTATTGGGTTATCGGGGGGTAATGCACGGACGGCACAAAGTCGCCGTCCGCGCATATTAAACCCAGGTTTTGCAGGTGTTTAAGCTGCTGAATTCTGCTTTTCGCGTGTTCCGCATACTCTCCAAAAGGTTTCATTTTATCATCCTCACCCTTAATTCTGAACAAGCTCGCCGTCAACCCATGTTTCCAGCACGGTCAAAACGCCGTTGGCATCGTATCCGTAGCCATACCCGTTATAAATCTCCAGGCCGTCAAACTCTCCCTCATAATAAGAGCCGTCCGGATAGACATAGCGTCCTTGATAAATCGTTCCATCCACAAACTCTCCCTCGTAATAAGCGCCGTTAGAGTAGGAATAGCGCCCTTGGCCGTTAAATGTTCCATCCCTGAAACTGCCCTTATATTCCTGGCCGTCCGCGTTGGTATATGTCCCTTGACCGCTGAAAACCCAATCCTCGAAACCGCCTGTATACTTCTCGCCGTCTGCGTTGGTATACGTTCCTTGGCCGTTCAGACTCCCATCCTCGAAATTGCCCGTATACTCCTCGCCGTTTGCGTTGGTATATGTCCCTTGGCCGTTAAAGGTCCCATCCCTGAACCCGCCCGTATACTGCTCGTCAGGGTAGGTAAGCGTTCCTTGGCCGCTGAGCTGGGCGTTGGAGATATTTCCTATATAATAATAGTCATCATCCGTAATGGTCGCCTGTCCGTTTGGAATGCCATTGACAAACTCTATCTCGGAGTAAATGTCCTCAGATTCATAATAGTACCCCGTGCCTTCCATCAGCCCGTTTTTGAAAACGCCTGATAAGACACTGTCTTCCGCCCAGGCAAATACCCCAAAGCTGACTCCTTCTTCCATGAACAGTGAGCCATAGCCATTGGGCGCGTTGTTTGCCCATTCGCCGGTATAGGACACATTGACTGTGAACATTGAGGTTTTGTACACAAAGGGCACGGCCACCACATCTTCGGCTGATGTGCCGGGCTGTGGTTCAGGCGGCGTAGGCTGCCTTTCTTCGGGCGGTTGTGTTGGCGGCGGCGTAGGCTGCCCTTCTTCGGGCGGTGCCTGCGGCGGTGTAGGTTGCCCTTCGGGCGGTTCGGCCGGCGGCGCGGGTTCCGGCCCTTTTGTGGCTTCCGGCGGCGGTGTGGTGTTCACATATTCTCCCGCCTTCCAAGTGCCTTGCAGAATGACATTCCCCGCGCTGTCCTTTTCCACGCCAAAGCCGTTGCGTTTCCCATCTTGATATGCTCCTGTGAAAACATTTCCGCTTCGGTTGTCCTGTTCCGTGCCCTGACCGTCGAACTGGCCGTCCTTAAACCATCCGGTATAGACATAAGCGCCCGCAGGTGCTGTAAATGTGCCCTGGCCATTTGGCAGGTTATCCAAAAACTGGCCTTCGTACACGCTTCCGTCGGCGTAAGCGCATTTTCCGGTGCCAGTCAATTTACCGTTGGTAAAAAAGCCTGTATATACGTCGCCGTTAGTGAGGGTAAGGGTACCTTCGCCGTTTGGGGCGCCGCTTTTCCATTTTCCGCTGTAGGTGGTTTCCGTCACATAAGTATTAGTTTGCAGGGTATAATTTTTTTTGCTGACGGTTATTGTGGCAAAGGTTGTTCTGACAGCCAGGAACAGCAGGACGATAAGCAGCGTTCCGCCCGCGGCGGCGGCCAAAAGTTTAGGCTTCCCTGCCAAGCCCCTCGCGCCTTTCGCGCCTGAGGTCATATTTTGCAGGGCTTCTTTTAACTCCACCATGCTTTGCCAGCGATTTTCCGGCTTAACCGCCAGCATTTTCCGTAAAATCTGTTCAAAAGCGGGGGGCAGTTTTATGCCAAGCTGGGACGGCATTTGCAAATCGTCGTGTTCCGTGCGGTTGATGGATTCTTCAGGGGGCTTGCCGGTCAGGGCGTAGTAAATAGTTGCGCCCAGGGAATAGATATCGCTCCAGGGGCCGTGGCTGCCGCGTTTTTTGTACTGTTCGACCGGCGCGAAGCCCTGTTTTAATATAACGGAGAGGCTGTTGGACTGTTCGCCCAGGACCTGTCTGGCCGCGCCGAAATCCAGCAGTTTCACGCCGCCGGTTTTAGTGATATAGATATTATCCGGGCTGATGTCTCTATGCAGGACATCCATGCTATGCACGATAATCAGCGCGTAGAGTATGGGCGTTATAACGCGTATAACCTCCTCGTAGGGCAGTTTCCCGCCGTGCTGCGCAATATATTTTTTCAGGTCAACGCCGTCCACGTATTCCATGACGTAATAGGCTGTATTATTATCATAAAAGAATTCGATTACATTGATAATATTATCGTTGCCGTTAAAGCGCGAGAGCATTTTCGCCTCGCTGTAAAATTTTTCTGAGCCGGTCTCGTAAAAGACTTTTTTTTCGCCTGTATAGCTGGAGATAGAGGCTGTACCCGGCACTCTATAGGAAAGCGAATCAGGGAAATACTCCTTTATCGCCACTTTTTTATCGGCCGCCACATCGTAGGCCAGGTACGTGATACCAAACCCGCCCCGTCCCAGCACTTTACCTACCACGTACTTACCCATGAGCATCATACCCATTGGCAGCACGCCCGTGTTTTCCTGGGCGGCGGCGTTATCGAAGCCGCAAACGTCGCAAATATCCGAGTTTATGCTTTGCTGCGCGAAGCAGCTTGAACACATGATTTTATCATTTATATCAAGCATACTGCCCTCCTGCAAATATAAGGTCAAACCTTAAAACCAACGGACACTTCACCGTTAGGGGCTCTGCCCCAAACGTGCGAACTCAAGGCTTGGGGAAGGTCAAAAGATTAAGACCTTGGGGCCTAACGACGGTTTGTTCGTTGGCCCCAAACCCCGCTGGGGACCTAACGATGGTTTGTTCGTTGGCCCCCGATAGTCGAGCTTGCTCGACGCAGACCCCTTCTTAAGTGCGGCGGGTGCAGCATTTTTCTGTAAGGCGAACTGTGTTCGCCCGCGCCTACACGCGCCGTATCCTTCATAAGAACGCTGCACTACGTTCGAGCAAGCTCGACTATCTGACGCGCGCAAGATGGGGTCAAGGGGCGAAGTCCCTTGCGGGGGTTTGGGGGCCTAACGATGGTTTGTTCGTTGCCCCCAAGGTCTTATCTTTTGCCCTTATGTCAAAAACCGCTTGTGTCCGGAAGCGTGAAACTCGCGGGCGTCCCTGGGTTTACCACCGCCAGGTTCAGTTCCAGCTGTATGCTCTTGGTCTCGTCGCCGCCGCCTGTCAGCGCTGTGGGGAAGGTCACGTCCATATCGGCTTTGTATGTAATGCCGCCGATATAGTTAGCCCCGTTTACCGCAGCCGTGTACGCGAAACTCTTTAATTCGCACTCTGGATTGACGCCGCCCTGCGCTTCGCTGTTGACAATGCTCTTGAAAATGTCATTGACAAGCTGCGCCGCCAGTGTAACGTCATACTCGGTGCCGCCAGCCACGGAGCGTTTTGTTATTTTTTCAATAATCCTCTGGTCCAGTTTTTCAGCTATCTTTAAGTCCTTAATCTTGCTGGCGTCCAGCAGTCCGGAAAATTCCTGTATATAGTTCTCCAGGTCGAACGCGCCCGGTTCCTTTTGGGTCTGCTGGACCTTTTCCCCAATTTTAAACTTGGTCCTGGCCTGCCCGTCGTCTGTGTAGATATACTCGCCGTCGGTAAACTGCGTAACCCGTGTGCCGTTTATGTCCATCACGTTGAGGAAGTTTACCTTGCTGGTAATGTCGCGGATTTTAAAATTACCCGTGGCCGTCGTTACTTGGCCGTCAACAGTTACTTTTACCGTCGTTTGATACTCTGTGCCATTGACTTTAGCGCTTTTGTCAAAGGCGCCGGAATATCCGTTATACGCGCTGGTCGTGAAGTAGACGACCGCCGCGGCCACAATAACCAGGATTACCGCCGCAGCAATAATGATTTTTGATTTCATCACAAACATCTCCTTATTCTTTTCCTGAGTTTTTCAAAATTTGGTGGGACCCGGAGTAATTGTTTCTTATAATTTTAGCATCATCATGCTATTATAATTGCGTGGTTCCTGAAGACTGCGTATTAGGCGGTTCGGCGGGCAAACCCGGCTATTTGCGCCAAGAAATTTGCCTTTGGCGCATAAAGACGCAAGACGTTAGGGCCATATGCGTCACTATCGGTCTCGGGTTCCACCCGGATGTGGATTGAAACGTACTCCTAATCCAGTCTTAAGGCAGCAACGCAAAGCAGTGAGCAAACCGCCGCGATAAAAACGAGCACGCCCCATACGCCGAATAGATTTTCCCTGGTGGCCGTGTAGGCTACGTTTTCAAAGGTTGTGCCCGTGCTTTCGGCATTGGCGGGCAGCTCGTTTATGTTCGCCAAAACACAGTAGCCTACCACCGACCATTTGCAGTTAATCACATTCGCTAAAAAATCCGCAAAACCCCGTAAGTCAAAGGCAATGCCGGAAAATAGAATCTGCGGCATAAGAATCAACGGGGCCAGCGTCATGGCCCGGTCAGGGTTGGGCGACACGCCGGACACAAACAGGCCCAAGGCCGCGGCCGAAAAAGCCGACAAAAACGTGGTGACAAACATGCCCGCAAAGGCGGGTATCCCCAGAGTGTTGGCGGGAAACGCCCCAAGCACCGCGTTCGCCACAGCCAGCAGCAGCAGGCTTTGCAGCAGGCATAACGCGCCAAGCACCACCAGCTTTGAAAATAGGTACGGCGCCAGCTTCAAATTCGTCATGCGTTCCCGTTTCAGGATGTCGCGCTCCTTGCATATCTCCTGCACCGCATTCAACATGCCCAGCCAAAAGGCCGCGCAGGCCAAGGAAAACAGGAACGCCTTCGCCTCCTGGCTGTATTTGAAAACCGTGATTTCCCCTATAACATTGGTCTTGTAGGCAACCAGGGAAAGCAGCAGCCCCAGTAACGGCGCTTGCAGCAATAACAGTCCCAGCCGTTTCCTGTCCGCGGCCACCAGCGCCGCGTATCTCCGGCAAAGCACTGAAAACTGCCGGGCAGCCGAGTTTCGGTTTTTTGCCTTTCTCCCGCCCGCTGGACTTTGCGGCTTCCGCTCCGCCCGCCCCACAGGTTCCGGGGAAAGAACCGCGGCGTCTTCGCGGTTTGCGAAGCGCAGCTGCCATTGGGTGGCGTTGGTGTTGATTTTGTCGTAGATGTCCACAAAATCTTTCACATTAAAGAACGCCAGCGCCTCATCCGGCGTCCCGAAGAAACACAGCTTGCCCCCGGTGCCCAAGACTATGAGCTTGTCGCAAAGGCTGATGTTCATTGTCATATGGGTTACCACAATGACGGTTTTCTTCTTTTGCGTCATATTCTTAAGAGTGCGCATTAAGTGGCGCTCCGTGCCGGGGTCCAGGCCCGAGGACGGTTCGTCCAGGAAGAAAACATTGGGGTCGGAAATAAGCTCCACGGCAATTGAGGCTCGTTTGCGCTGGCCGCCGCTTAAATCCTTTATCAGCGTATCCTCCCGCCCGGCCAGCTCCACCATATCAATTACCCGCGCCACCCTGTCCGCCCGGTCTTTCGCCTTGGCGTCACAAGGCATGCGCATTTCCGCGGTAAAGGTCAGCATGGCGCGCAAGGTCAAATCCTTATGGACAATATCCTGCTGGGGCACGTAACCAATAAGGTTTTTCAGGGCGTCGTAATTGCCATATAAATCCTCGCCGCCAAACATAATCCGGCCGGAGGTAACAGGGGAAAACCCGCACATACCATTCAGCAGCGTGGATTTCCCCGCGCCGGAGCCGCCGATTATGGCCACAAACTCATTGGGCGCCAGGGAAACCGAAATATTGTCCAGGATATTACGCGGCTTGTTTTTTAAGTAAACTGTCTTGCCCGCGTTCTTCACGTTAATGGGTATGCCGGGCTGTTCCAGGTGAAAATACAGCGCCGCGTGCCCGCCGTGGTTGCCGGCTGTGTAAACGAGCTTGGCGCCGCCTATAAAGATAACGTCCCGGTCCGCCAGGGCTTGGCGGCTCACTCTTTTCCCGTTGACATATACCCCGTTGGTGGTGTTGCTATCCTGTATGAACCGTTTACCTTCCACGCTGAATATTTTCGCGTGCAGCCTGGACACGCTTACCTGGTTCAGCACAATGTCACAATCGGGAGCGTGCCCGATTGTGACCGGCCTGTCCGTGAGTTTATAGGACGACCATCCGCCTGCCGCCTGGTCCGCGTTTAAGACCATGACTATGCCGTATTCGCCTTTAAGGGTTTGCTTGGCCTGCTCGGATTCGAAGGCGATTACGTCGCCGGGGGAAAGCCGTGTTTTTTCATAAACGCGCCGACCGTTGACATAAATACCGTTTGTACTGTTTTTATCCGTCACGGTAACCGCACCGCCCTCACAGCGCAGCTCGCCGTGAAAGTTAGAGGCGATGGGCGAATCCAGCACAATATGGTTCCTAGCGTTGCGCCCAAATTTTACAACGTCTTCCTCAAATTCTGATAAATCTACGTCATAGGGCTTCTTACCGCCTACCATAACGGTGAGTGAAAAACCCGTCATAATTACAAAACCTCTCCCGTTTCTTTTACAATGTATGGACGACAAAGGTGTTTTCAGGGCTGGTCAGATAGAATTGTTCGCCGTCTGACAGGAAATATTCCTGTTCGGGACACATTCTCTCCCCGTTTCCCAGAAAAGTCCCGTTTTTGGAACAATCCCTTACCCCTACGCGGCCCCTCGCCGCGTCAAACCACAGTTTACAGTGGACCTTGCTAATCCCTGTGCTTTCGGGCGGATACAACAGCGCGCACAGGTTCCGGTCCCTGCCTATCAGGATGGTGTCGCCTGCCTTAATGCCCAGGGTCTTCCCCTGATAAAAACCAATGACCCCGGAGATTGTAACTACGCCGTAAAACATCCTTGTGTTCGGAGACTCCTCTTTTAATCCCATTTCCGGCTCCCTTCGCAAAACGGCACGAAAAACAAACTCGCGCCGGGCAATTGAATTACGTCGCAGGCTTTTAGGCTCTGGTCCTGCCGTGTCAGCGCCGCGCCGTTTAAGGCGGCCGGGCTCCCCAATTTCTGATCTTCCTGGCGGATAGAAAACCTATTGCCGCCCTTATCGTAGGAAATGACAAGGTGCGCGTTTTCCGCCGCGCAGCCGAGGGATTCGGGGCTGATGTCCATGCCTTTCGCTATGTGGGTGACCTGCTTAAAAAGCGGAATATCCTGGCCGGTCAAAAAACCGCTGGCGCATACAAGCCAACCCAATACGGGCGCTGTCACCGGAGCCCGTTCCGGCGCGGGGCGCGCCCTGTTCCTGTCTTTAGGCGGCGCCGCGGGTTCGCCTTGGTTGATAGCCATTGTATAGTTGTAACCCATACCCTTGACCTGCCTCTCGTTAAAATTCTTACCCGCCGGGACCCGCCGGGTATCGGTATCTTAAAACCGGACGGACACCCACGCCCTTGGACTCCACATAGGCAAAAGGGTACTCGTCCGTAGCCCTGTCTACGCGTCCGTTATAACTTACCGTATACACGGTGTATTTCCCGATACCCGCGGTTCTGAGCCACCAGGACGCTGTCTTGCCCTCGAACAATGTTAATCTCTCGGTATTATCAGCAAAGTAAAAGCCGGCTTCACGGGGGTCCAACAAGAATATTTTGTCACCGGAAGTTACCGGTCCCTCCGCAGCCGTATCTGTTACGGTAATACAGCTTTTTTGCGCTTCCGTAAAGGCGCTGTTGTAAAAGTCATTGTTCAGCCATTCCCGCAAGTCGCTTGTTTCCCATACCGCGGGCGCGCGCCTGTCATTGAACGGCCTTTTGGCGACGCATAGTTCCGTAATAAGCAAGGCCGTGCCGCCGTCCTGTTCCAATACGCGCCACGCAAGCGGGTTCCCGCTATATTCCCCAAAATAAACCGAATCTCCGGGCTTAAGGCTTTCAGCCGCCTCAATATCAACTGGCTCCGGCCTGTCTTGAAAATAGCGCGCCGCGTTATTTTCATTTGCGATTATCTCGCAGCGAGCAATTAATAACCCCAGCGCAAGCGGTAAAATACAAGACAAAAAAAATATGAGGATACGTTTAACCATACTGACGTCTGCCTTTCGTTGTACTGAGGCGTGTTTAAAAATTCCTTAGAGCGCGAAATTTCGGATGAAACCGCTGCAATTTCGTGCTGCGTCGAGCAAGCTCGACTAACGGAATCCAGTTTTCAAACACGCCCTAACGGACTCGGATATTCCAAGTCTTAAGTTTGCACGCGTGAGGCGCGCCACAAGGTTTTAAGCCATGCAGCATACCGCGGTGTAATTGTCGCTGCAGGGCTTCAGCCTGGGGCGCAAAACGCCGAGCATGCCGTCCAGCCAGATTTGCGGGGCTTCGAGAACGGGTGTGCGGACGGGCAAGGACCGGCGCAGACAAGCTGTCATTTCTTCCTCAAGGATAAGTTCCCAAAAACCGTCCGTGCAAAGCATGAAGGCGTCGCCCGGTCTGACGGTTTCCTTAAATATGGGGGCCTTTGTCTGTAAAACCTCGTCGTTGCCCAAAACCTTTAATACCCTACTCCGGTCCTCGTGAAAACGGATGTCCGCCGGCGTGATTTCCCCTAAATCCACCGCAACCTGGGACATGGAATGGTCCCGCGATTGATAAAACAGCTTGTTTTCCCTGAAATAATAAAACCTGGAGTCGCCAAAATGGATTGCGGTCAGCACGCCCTTTTCCATAAACGCCGCCGCCACCGTGGTTCTCATGCCGCGCCGCGCCTGACGCCGCTCCTGCTCAGTTAAAAGCGCCTGGTTCGCGCTATTCATCAGCTGCAGCAGGGCCTCGCCGCTGAAATTATCCAGCAATAGCGCGTGACGCTTTATATACTCCGTAACAAAGCTGGAAGCAAGCTCTCCCCCAACCATGCCGCCAAGCCCGTCCGCCACCGCCCAGACCGCGTCCCTTCGGAAGTTCAGGCCCCGCATGTCAGCCGCGCAGACGAAGCTGTCTTCGTTATTCGGCCTGCCGCCTTTGTCGGAAAACGCCGCTGTTAATATCTTCATTGTCTATTCTCTTTCCCGGTACTCTATATCCATTTATCCGGAAGCTCCGGCCTCGCCGGAATAAACACAAGTTCGGTTGTTTTGCCTATTTTAAGCGAATCACCCTTTTCGAGTTTCACCGCGTTTATCAAAACCTTGCCGTTAACCCTGATAACGTTCCGGCCGCAACCGTTTAAAAGCCAAAATTCGTTTTTTTCGCCGTCAAAAATAAGCATTCCGCTTACACCACCTGTCCGGACCTCCGGACTCCTGTCCGGCGCCGCGGGGTTGTGGACTCCGACAGTAACGCGGCCGCGCTGTTCGTCGCTTATCAGGTTTTTTTCGTCAATAAGCCTGTAATACTCGCCCCTGCGCGCTCCCTGCGCGCAAACAAGCCAGCCTCGCACAGGCTCCGGTGTTTGCCCCGCCGGCCCGCCTTCCGCGTGGGAATGGCCATGCCACAAAGGCGGGAGGGCGGAAGACGGCGTATGGACGGACGGAGGGCCAATATCCTCCGGGGCCGGAGCTTCCGGTCCCGTGAGCGGGCGCACGACGCCCCGCTTGCCGCCGCCGCACATGGGGCAGCCGCCCTGCGTGCCTTCCATATAACGCGACCCGCAAACAGGGCACTGCATCAATCGTTTTATCTGCATTTTCCATCAAGTCCTTAATACAGTCAGTTTTGCGTCTTGACCGCGCGCTCGTGGACCGCCTGCGGCCCCCACCAGGCTGTTACTCTGGATACAACGCCGTTTTCAGTATTGATTTCAACAAAACAACGCAAATCTCCCTCTTTAATTTCAGGCAAACGGCGCAAATCTTCCTCTTTACTTTCAGGCAATTCTTTTGCTCCGCTTTTGAAAATATTCTTGAAAATGTCAAGAAACACTGACCATTTTGATGGTTCCGCCTGTCCGGATTCTTCCTCTTGGTCAGATGGTTCCGGCTGGTCGTAGTAAAGTTCGTAAAACAAATTGGCACGGCCTTCCCACAGGTCCACGTTCTGTTTGTATCCGGCCTTCTCCAAAGCGTCCCGGGCTTCTTTAATATCCATGCCGGCACGGACTCCGCCCACAGTCAGGGGCGCGCGCTTGTCACGCAGAATTACGCCATGCAGCAAGCCGGGATATCTGGGTTCCCAATAAGCCTCCACTCCGGGCGGAGGTTTTTCTACAAACACCTCAAAGTAATAGGCGCAGTAAAGGCCGTCAAAAACGAAGCCGGAGGCTTCCTCAACGTAAACATCCGTCATACCGCCCAGCGCCTCCGCCAGTGCCCACTGGTTGTATTTTCCGGCAAAATCCAGAAAATCCGGCGCCTTGGGTTCGAGACTCACCGACGCGCCAGACCCGTCCAGCGGAGTAAACGCAGCCAGCATTGCCTCCGCGGTTTCAGCGAAGAATTCCGCTTTTTTGTGCGAAAGCGCCCTATTATAATAAAGAACATACGTGTCGCCCCACCTGCCGGCGGAAACAACGTACAGTACCGTTTCCCCGGGCAGCTGCTCCCGTCCGAGCCCGCCGGTATAGGTATATTCCCATACAGACCGGAGCGCTTCGGGGATATTGGCGTTTAACTGTACCGTCGCCGCGCTTATCTTTTTTACATCATTCATACCGTACGATTCCAGCGCGCTCTTAAACAACTCGCCCGCCAGGGCCGGAACTTCCGCTGTCTCGCTGTTACCGAGAAGAGAGGCGTCAAAAAATCTGCCGATAACGAAATTTATATCATCTCTGGAAAAGCCCAACAGCTCTTTATCCGGATAGAAACAAATCTCCCCGCCTTGCTCGCTCATTTCAAGCTCTTCGTAATACCAGCCGGTGTCCAGTGTGATTTGAAAGCCAAGGGTCTCGTTTATATATTTTGTATTTTTTGCCAAAGAACTCTCGGAAGTTCCGGTTACGGCGGCGTTTGCGGCCCACGCCGCGCCGCCCGAAAACACCAGGACCAACAGCGGCAGCATAACTAAGGACAATAATGCGCGTTTCATCTATAAAATCACCTCCTTAAAATATACCCGCGGACGTTGAGAACTGCCGTAAGGTTCGGGCGAACACTGTCCGCCCGAACCCGGGCCGGAACTTCCGTGGTTTGCCGGGCAAGCTCGGCTGTCTTGGAAAATGTATTCGTTCGCGCGAGTATAAACGGTAAACAACAACAAACTATCGGGGCCAGAACTTCCGATTGCGCGACATGGCATATACGAAATATTATGAGATTTTTTAGCGTTTGAACAGGTTAGATTTTGGGTTAAATATACCCTTGGGAGGGTTAGACTTTGGGTTAGGTGGTTCTTTGGGAGGGTTAGGTTTTGGGTTAGGTTTTGGGTTAGGTTTTGGGTTAGGTTTTGGGTTAGGCAGCGGGAAGGCAGGTGGAAACGGGGCTTGCGTTACTCGCGAAATAATATGCTGGACGGGTATAGCTCATTTGTCTGTTGTTATAATTGCGAAGGAATACATTTTACAAACGCAATCAGCGCTATGTATGGGCGAATGGCGTTCGCCCTCCGCTTTGCGGCAAATCCCACCACCAACGTCCGCGAGAATAAAAAGAGACACAACAACCAGGGTAATCCCATGGGCTGTTGTGTCTCTTTACGGCTTTTAACGCGTTGTTTCAATCCAAACACAACCGCCGTTGGCGGACTGCCGCCTACGGCTTGTTTAATTTTCAGGTTACACTCCAAAGTACATCCGAATCGCCTCCAAAATTTGCTTTCTTGCCGCTACGTCTTCAAGACGGCCTGATAATTTCGCAAGCCTCGTGCGCGCGACGGCGGATTATGTAAAGACGCTGCTGCGAAGCAGAAAAACCATGTACCTCAGTTTTGACGAATGGAATGCGTGGTATCAGAAAAATTTACGGCTGGAGGATTGGAAGGAAGCCCCGCCGATTTTGGAAGAGCGGTATTCGCTGCTGGACGCTCTGGTGTTCGGCGGACTGGGCATTACGCTGATTAACCGTTCCGACAGGGTGCGTATCTCCTGTCTGGCCCAACTGGTAAATGTTATCGCGCCGATTTTTACGGAAAAAGGCGGCCGCGTTATCCGGCAGTCTATTTACTATCCCTTTCAACTACTCAGCCAGTACGGCAAGGGGACTGTGCTTAAACCGGTGATGACTGTGCCGGAAACGGAAACGGTTTACGGGAAAACGCCCCTGATAAACGCCTGTGTGGTATGGGATGAAATACAGACCGAGGTGCGGGTTTTCGCGCTGAATATCGCGGAGGAGCCGCTTTGTCTGGCGCTGGACGGGCGTTCCTTCGGCGGCTTGCGGATGCTGGGGCATATTTGCCTGGACGGGCCTGACCTGGCGGCGGCGAACAGTTTTGAACGTCCGAACGCCGTTCGACCCCGTAATATTGCCCTTTCCGGTGAAAATCAGGAGCTGCAAGCCATATTGCCGGCAAGGTCCTGGAATATGCTGCGGTTGGCATGAAGTACGGTGGTTTCAATGTGGCAAACCGGGGCGTCCGCGAGTATAAAACTATCTCCCGGACCACACAGGTAAGAGCCTCGTATCTGTTGCGCCTCCGGGCACGATAACGAGGTATACGCCAACGAGAACTTCCGCCGAGTGGTCCGCAACGGGCTGCTTTGGACAGCAGGGCGGCTGGAAGCCGAAAATTCAAAAATTTAAATGGTCAACCCTTGGGGCGTTCCGCCTCAATGGTTGACGTTTTTGGCGTTTTTTTAAGCTTTAGGCATCACTATGCTATACCCGCGAATGTTGAGATTTGCCAAATTGAAATCACCACACTTCACGTACTTAAGAAGGGGTCTGGGGACGAGTCCCCAGCGGGGTTTGGGTCAGAGCGCCAAGGTTTTAATCTTTTGACCTTTCCCAAGCCTTAAGTTTGTACGTATGGGGGAGCGGGCGAACGCAGTTCGCCCCTACAAATTTCGCGCCGCGCCGAGCAAGCTCGGCTATCGGAATCCAGTTTTCAAACACGTCAACAGGTCCTAAGGCGTGTTTGAAAACTCCTGAAAGCGTGAAATTTCGGATAAAACCACTGTAATTTTGCGCTGGAATCCAATTTTCAAACACGTCCTAGACCCGCCCAAATTTTGAAAGTCCCACAATTTCCAATGCAGGCATCGGCAATACCCTCATGCCCCAGATTGCTTTGTCCGCCGCGCAATGCGCGTCCCAGCCTTTAAAGCGCAAAATATAAAGAAAGCGGCAATGTTGGCCACCACAATGGAGGCGCCGGTGGGAGCGGCAAAAAGGAAGGAGGCGGCCAAACCGGTTAAGAAGCAGGCGGCGGAAACAGAGGCGGAACAAATGGTAACGCTCTTAAAAGTTTTGCAAAGCCGCATGGAAGTGGCGGCAGGAAAAATAATCAAACTGGATATAAGCAGCGCGCCCATCATTCTCATGCCCAGCACAATGGTAACAGCGGTAAGAACGGCCAGCAGTGAGTTGTACAGGCCCGCGTTTGTGCCGGAAGCCCTGGCAAAGGATTCGTCAAAGGTAACAGCGAATATTTTATTGTAAAAGAGCACAAACACAGCCAGCACAGCGGAAGCCAGCACAGCGCTTAAGGCCACGTCCGCGGCGCTCATGGTCAGGATGCTGCCAAACATATAATTATACACGTCAATATTAATGCCCGTGGTTAAGGAAATAAGCATAATCCCCACCGCCAGGGACCCGTTGGAGATAAGGGCTATACCGGCGTCGCCGCGCACCTGGCTGTTTTCGCTAAGGCGCAGCAGAAGGAAGGCGGCGGCCATAACCACAGGCGCCGCCATCAAGAGGGGCGAGGCGTTAAACACCGTGGCGGCGGCCAGCGTGCCAAAGCCAACATGCGAAAGCCCGTCGCCTATCATGGAATAACGCTTCAGCACAAGACTGACCCCCAGCAGCGACGCGCAAAGCGAAACCAGCAGGCCCACAACAAGGGCCCGCGCCATAAAGGGATAGGAGAGCATCTCAAATAGCGCCTTAAGCATCCGGCCGCCTCCCAACAAGGCCGGCGCCTGCCGCCGAACCGGCGTAACCCGCTGTTTTGCCGAAATATAACAGCCTGGAGTTGTTCAGGTGTAGGATATGGCTGGAATATTGAAGCGCGCCGCTTATGTCATGGGAAACCATTATTATTGTCATCTTGTCCTGGCGGTTAAGCTTTTCTATTATCAAGTACAACTCGCGGGAAGCGGCCGGGTCCAGGCCCGCGGCCGGTTCGTCCAATATAAGCAGTTTCTTGGCGGCGCAAAGCGCGCGGGCCAGCAGTACGCGGCGCTGCTGGCCGCCCGAAAGCTCACGGAAACAGCTGCCGCGCAAGTCATAGACACCCAGCCTGCGCATGTTCTCGTCGCACACGGACTTGTCGGCCTTTGTGTAAAAGGCCAATATGCCCCGCGCGCCCAGCCTGCCGGATAGCACAACCTCACGCGCGCTTGCAGGGAAATCCTTTTGCGCGGCCGTTTGCTGCGGAAGGTATCCAACTTCGCCGGCCGCGACACCGCTTACGGACACCTCGCCGGCGCAGGGCGGCTTAAGCCTCAGCAAGCCCTTTATCAGCGTGCTCTTGCCGGAGCCGTTCTCACCCACTACGCATAAATAATCACCGCTGTTAATTTCAAAATTAAGTCCGCTTAATACTTCGTTACCATCATAAGCGAACGAAGCGTCGCGGCATCGCAATATTACCATTATAAAAGCCTCCTTGCTAAGGCGTGTTTGAAAATTCCTAAAAGCGCGAAATTTCGAATGAAAACGCTGCAATTTCGCGTTGGAATTTAGTTTTCAAACACATCCTAGGAATAACGAATTAATTAAACGCCAAACTTTTTCGTAATTCAGTTTTCAAACACATCCTAATGCAAATAACCGCCTTGACAAAAACACGCCGAGGGCATTACGATATCTCGTGCTAAACAAACTCGGATATTGTATTAAAGGAGTGACTGAACATGTCTTACAAATACGATTTACATTGCCACACAATGGAGGGCAGCGCGTGCAGCGACTTTCCCCTGAGGGATATAGTGGAGTTCTACAAACGGCATGGTTACCAGGGCTTTTGCGTAACCGACCACTTTACCGGCAACAGTCGCCTGCCAGAGGACACGCCCTGGGCGGAGCGGGTAAATTTCCATTATGATATTTACGACAAAACGCAGGAGGCGGCCGCAAAGCTGCATTTATCCGTGTTTTTCGGCATGGAGGTCTCCATTTTGCGCGACCCTTTACGGATGAAGTCTGAAACCGGCACGCATTTTTTAATCCTGGGCTTAGAGCGGGAGTGGCTGCTTGCCAACGCGGACATGTTTTCCGCCAACCCTGTGAAGGATTTCGCGAAAATCCGGGCGGCAGGCGGGTTCATAATCCATGCCCATCCCTTTAACGAAGCGTCCTGGATAGATTATATCCGCCTGCTGCCCCGCAGCGTGGACGCAGTAGAGGTTATCAACGGCGGCCAAAGCGAACAATCCAACTATCTCGCCAGACAATACGCGGAAAACTACGGCCTGCCCGCCACCGCCGGCACAGACCTGCACCACAAAGACCGCTCCGCGTGCTGCGGCATAAGCACAAGCGTGTCCTGCGGCTCTGTCCGCGGCCTCGTCGAGGAAATAAGGCAGGGCCGCGCGGAGGTTTTTGCTATGACAATTTAATTTAAGGTCAAGGGACAGTTCACCGTTAGGGGCGATGACCCATATGAGGTTTTGCCCGCAACCATCCCGGCGGCCGTCCAGCGCGCCGGACGGCTTGAACGGATATCCAGGACCTTGCCGTCGGTGATGGCGGCGGGCGCGTTGTTAAAGCCTGTCCGTCGTGCGGCGCCGCGAGGTTAGTCTGCCCCAATCCGGGGTCCATCATATCCGCCTCCGCGCAGTATTCCCCGCGGTTCCGCGCGAAGCCGTCACGGTCAACAAAGCCGCTGCCCGTGTTATACGGCGGGTCTATAAAGACCCCGTCTTTGATACAATCGGCGGCGGCGGATTCAGCCCTCCGCGAAGTCAGCGTAGGGGCGAAAACCGCTTGATACAAGGGCTTTCGGCGTTCACGGCGTGAACAGGAGAGCCTTTTTGCTGGTTTGTATTTCGTTGCCGGTGGTGTCGCTGTTGCCGCCGCTGTGTTAGTCGTCAAGGTTTTTGCACCCCCCTCTCGTCGTTTCAAAGGCAAAATTAAAAGGTTTAGGCAAAGTTATAAGGTTCAAAACAGAGTCCCAGATATCTCTATCAAAGTACATATGCCCTGCGCCACTTAAACAAGTGAAATCGGCGTTCGGCAAGGAATCCGCCAGTGTCTTCGTGTTAGCGGAACTCGCTGCCAGATAGTCCTCATTGCCATAGACAAAATGAATAGGACACGGTAAGGCTTTCAACTCATCGTACACGTCACGGATACCACTCTGAACTTTCGTGTGGTTGTAAGCGGGCTCTATCGTCTCGGTCTCATACAGCCGCTTCGTATATTCAGCAGCCATAGTCTCGTCAAGATTACGCTTGCCATTTAAGAATCGCCACGCCCTAAAAAATTCGTCCTTGCCGCGCTCGTAATCCGGATACATCTTATTTGACATTAAGACTTCCCACATCGCGCCCATTATGGTAGGGTCGGTCTCTTGATATACATTGCCTCCAAACGCTATTATCGGCGAAGACATAAGGAATAGACTCTCAACCATTTGCGGGTAGCGAAGAGCAAATAATGCGGCTATCGTGCCACCCAGCGAATGACCGACAATAAAAGCCCTATCAGCGTTATATGCGTCAAGAATGCCTTTAACATCTCCAACCATGTCGTCAATGGAATATGGCGCCTCTTCACGGTCATCTCTTGCGGGAGTAAAATGCGTCGAGTAACCGATGTCGCGGTTGTCATAACGAGTGTCGGGAATACAGGATGGGAGTGCGTAATCATAGCGCGTGTCCTCCTGAAACCTTTATCACTTGCCCTGTTACCATTGCGGCGCGTTCGCTTGCAAGAAACACAACCGTATCGGCGATATCCTTCGGCTGAATCAGCCTG
>JAISYE010000238.1 GCA_031297485.1 Clostridiales bacterium | reverse complement strand
TCTTTTAATCTTTTAATCTTTTGACCTCTGAATAGACACGAAATTATTATGCGTTAGTAATATCTCTTTCGTTGATTGCAATAGCCGGCGCGCTGTGATATAATAGGTTAAAACTGACCAGCAAGGAGGTATAGCAATGAAACTTGTAATGGCGATAATACATGACGAGGACGCGTTCCAGCTTATTGACCTGTTAAGCGAGAAAGGCTACAGCGTGACTAAGCTGGCGTCCACAGGGGGCTTTCTGCGCGCGGGCAACACCACGCTTATCTGCGGCGTGGACGAGACGCAAATACCGGACTTAATAGAAACAATAGAAAAGAAGTGCAAGGCGCGCAAGCAGATAACATCGGTCAACTCGGCGCATGTCAGCGCAGGGGAAGGCTATGTGCCGTACCCAATCGAGGTTACGGTGGGGGGCGCGACAATTTTTGTTCTTAACGTAGAGGAATTTAAAAAAGTATGAGTTTAAGAAGGTACTGTCATGGAGCTTAAAATTTCCGACATTCTGGCGGCCAAGCTGGAGACACCCTTTGTTCACGAGAAAAAACCCCAAGCCGATTTCAGGTTTACATTGGGAAAAGTGGACGAGGAGGGCTTGGCCCAGCGTTTGTCCGCGCTGTTGGAGGACATTACTGCGCAGGGCAAAAAAATAGCCGAGCACATGGACGTTGCCGACTTAAAACAGTATCGCGGGTTGATTACGGACTTTTTTAACGAGGTCCTCTCCCATTCGCATAAATTCTCGCGCGAGAACTTCCTGGACCGGCGAGGCCGCCATAGAGTATACGGAATAGTTAAACTGGTGGATAAAAACCTGGACGACTTGGCACAGGAGCTTTTAAAAAACGAAAAGGATCATATCGCTATCCTGGACAGAGTAGATGAAATCAGAGGCTTGCTGTTGGACTTGATAATATAGTTTCAATATACCGCGGCAGAGACGAGTGGCTAAAATGTTCGGTTTTAAAGAAATAGAGGGCAACGAGTTAATTGTTAAATGCCTGCAAAGCGCGGTAATTCACCGGAGGATATCTCACGCGTATATTTTCGCGGGACCCGCGGGCATAGGCAAGAAACTTATGGCAAATAGCTTTGCCAAAACTGTAATGTGCGGACGGCCAAAACGCTCGGACCAGGGCGTGGACGCCTGCGGGGAGTGCGTTTCCTGCGTAACCTTTGAAAGCGGGAACCATCCCGATATGCGCTACGTGCGCCTGGACGGGAAGAAGAGCCTGGGCGTGGATGAAATACGCCAGAAGGTAACTCTGGATATGACTGTAATGCCTAATCAGTCGCCTTATAAGATATTTATAATTGAGGACGCCGACGCCATGACGCCGGCTGCCCAGAACGCGCTGCTTAAAACAATAGAGGAGCCGGAGAGTTACGGCTTGTTTTTGCTGCTGGCCCAAAACGCGGCGAAATTTTTGCCAACGGTTCTGTCGCGGTGTGTAACCTTTAAACTGAAACCCCTGACTAACGAGCAAGCCGCCCGGCACCTTGTCCGGCGCGCGGGAATCGGGCGGCGGGACGCGGAAGCCCTGAGCGTGTACGCCCAGGGGAATATCGGCAGGGCGCTCAGCTTGGCTGACGATGAAAGTTTTATTGCCATGCGAAGGCATGTTTTTGAAATTTTGGATAAACTATCTTATGTGGGGCTGTTTGACCTGTTTGGAATGGCAAAGAACCTGGAGCCTTATAAGGAGCGCGGTCAGGAAGTCTTGGACATCATGTATTATTGGTATCATGATGTTTTGGTGTATTTGGCCGCGGGACGGCGTTTTGTCACACAAAGCGACCGGATGGATGCCATTCGCCAAGCGGCGGAAGCGCTGCCAGACATTTCCGCCGCGCTGAACAGGCTGCGCGCGGTCTGGGACGCCAAGCGCAGGCTGATGAACTACGCGAATTTTCAATTGACAATAGAAGTAATGCTGTTTGCATTAACGGAATGACAGGGAGAAACGCAATGACAGAAATTGTGGGAGTAAGCTTCAAGCGGGTGGGCAAAATATATTTTTTTGACCCTGGTGAGCTGCGGCTTTCGCGCGGAGCGGCGGTAATAGTGGAGACGGTGCGCGGTATCGAGTTCGGCAGGGTGCAGCTGCCGAACCGCATGGTGGACGACAGCAAGGTAGTGCAGCCGCTTAAAAGGGTTATACGCGAAGCCGCGCCGGAAGACATCAGTCACGAAGCAAGCAACCGCAAGCGCGAGGCGGACGCTTTTAAAATATGCCTGGCGAAAATAAAAGAGCATAAGCTGGATATGAAGCTGATAGAAGTGGAGCTGACCTTTGACCTTACCAAGGTGGTTTTTTACTTTACTGCGGATGGCAGGGTGGATTTCCGCGAGCTGGTTAAGGATTTGGCGTCCATATTCCATATGAGGATAGAACTGCGGCAGATAGGCGTGCGCGACGAGTCGAAGGCAATGAACGGCATGGGCATATGCGGCCGGGCGCTTTGCTGCGCGACGTTTTTGGCGGATTTCCAGCCGGTTTCCATTAAAATGGCAAAGGAACAGGGACTTTCTCTTAACCCGACTAAAATTTCCGGCATATGCGGGCGGCTGATGTGCTGCTTAAAATACGAGGAAGAAACCTATGAGGAGCTTAACCGCAACCTGCCAAACCCCGGCGACGTAATACGCACGCCGGACGGGAAGGGGGAAGTCATATCGGTTAACGTGCTGCGGCAGCTTGTTAAGGCGGCGGTGCGCAGGCGTGACAGCGACGACCCCATAATCGGCTCCTACAGTGTCGGCGCGGTAACGATTGTTTCCCGGGCGCGGGTGCCGGAAGTCCCAGCGCCCGCGGAGGCTGAGGAAGTCTCCGAACTTAAATCCATATTGGACTGATGAGTATTAATATTAATAATGTAGATATTTTCCCTGAAGAACGCTTGGACGACTTGGGCAGGGCCGGGTTCCGCATAATACAAAACCCCGGTTGGTTCTGCTTTGGTGTGGACGCGGTGCTGTTAAGCGCCTTCGCGAAGGTATACTGCGGCGAAACCGCGCTGGACTTATGCTGCGGCAATGGCGTGATTCCTGTGCTGTTAAGCGCTAAAACGCAAGGCGCGGCTTTTCACGGGCTGGAAATAGCGCCGGAAAACGTGGAGATGGCGCGGCGCAGTGTGCGCCTTAATAATTTAACGGACAAGGTATATATCCAAGAAGGTGATGTAAAGCTCTGCGAGGAGTATTACAAGCCTTCTTCTTTTGATGTCGCGACGGCCAACCCGCCCTATATAGCGCGGGGCGGCGGTGTGTTAAGCGGAAGCCTGCTGAAGGACGCCGCGAAGCACGAGCTGTTGTGCGGCTTGGACGACGTGGTTTCAGCCGCCGCGCGGATGCTTAAAACAAGCGGCCGATTTTACATGGTACATAGGCCCCACAGGCTTGTGGACCTCTTTGCCGCGCTGCGCTGCCGGCGGTTGGAGCCAAAAGTCATGCGCCTTGTCTATTCCAGCGGGATATTTTCCGGACCCGGCCGCGAGCCGGTTCTGGTCCTTATTGAGTCGGTTAAAAACGCCGGACCTATGCTGAAGGTCGCGCCGCCGCTTGTAATTTACGGCGAAAACGGCGAATACACGGACGAGGTATACGCTATGTATTACAAGTAACTACGCGTTGACAGGCCCGGAAGTTCCGGCCCAGCGGTTCCCTTTAACCATGTAATAAGCCTGTGTGTCATATACCCTTATAAACTCTTACACGAAGAATTAATAACGGGTAAACCTTAACCAGAATTTTCAGAAGCCCTTGGATATTTAACAAGCTGCTGAAATTAATGGTACACAGCTTGTCCGACAGGCTGAGAATATCCACGGGTTTCCATTTTAAACATATTTCAACGTATTTCAACCAAGGAATGACGAATGGATTAAACGCCAAACTTTTTCACAGGGATAGCCGAGCAAAGTCCCCTTTTGTCAAGGTGGTAAATTCGATTTATTTATTTTCGGCATTTTGACGAATAATCCGCTTTATTGCTGCAAATCGTCTCGCAATCAAAAGTATCTCGCCAAGAGCAGTCTTTATCTTGCCTTTTGGCGAGATTTATGCTATACTAAGGCGCGAAAAGAAATGCACTTTTCACGCTGGTTGTTGGTTGCTCACACACGAAAACACTGAAAGATTTTTAGAAGATGTTTTCGTGTGTGAGTATATAAGGAGCATACCAAAGATCGCTTTTGTCAAGGTAGTTTTTCAATAAAAGTTTATGGCCGGCTGAAATTTTCAAATTAACGTCGCATATCTTTCCTATATGAGCATATGAGCCAATTTCCTCGCCGTTCTTACTCAAAATTATTCTAACAAAACTCTTGACACAAACATCATAATGTGTTAGAATGTTAGTAATTGAGTTGTGAGGTGACAATATGGTGTTCAAAGAAAGCGAAACGGTTGAGCTAAAACAAATAGCCGTTGACGATATAAAGAAAGAAGTTATCGCTTTCGCAAACAGCGGCGGCGGAACGCTTTATGTCGGCATATCGGATAACGGCGAGATTGTCGGGCTTACTGATGCCGACGATGATATGACGAACATTAACAATATGCTTCGGGACGGTATTAAACCTGATGTTACGATGTTTGCCCGAAGCAGGGTAGAGGACATAGACGGCAAGCACATTGTGGTGGTTGACGTTCAGAGCGGCACGGAACGCCCGTATTATCTTTCGGGCAAGGGAATACGCCCCGAAGGAGTATTTGTGCGGCACGGCGCGTCGTCCGTTCCCGCGACCGATACAGCCATTCGTAAAATGATACGCGAAACGGACGGCGAGAGCTACGAAAAATTGCGTTCTGTTGAGCAGGAATTGATATTTGCTTCTGCTGATACTGAATTTACCAAGAGAGGCGTGGAGTTTGGAGCGGCGCAAATGGCGACGCTTGGCTTGCTGAACGCCGACAAAATCTATACGAATATTGCGCTGTTGTTGTCGGAGCAATGCGTTCACACAATCAAAACGGCGATATTTCAAGATACGACTCAACAGGTTTTTACAGACCGCCGGGAGTTTGGCGGTTCGCTGTTCCGACAGATTAACGAAGCCTACGATTATCTTGATATGAACAACAAAACATCGGCTACATTCGATAAACTGCTACGCATTGATAAGCGTGACTATCCCGAAACCGCCTTGCGCGAGGCTCTGCTGAACGCCGTCGTTCACCGCGAATACGCCGTGAGCGGGAGTATTCTTGTCAAGATTTTCGCCGACCGTATTGAGTTTATTTCGCCCGGCGGTCTTGTGAGTGGGATTGAGATTGACGACATTATGAGTGGTTACTCTGCTTGCCGGAATACCACGCTTGCGGCGGTGTTCTATCGTTTGCAGCTCATTGAGGCTTACGGCACGGGTATTTTGAAGATTTTTGAAAGCTATAAAACTTCATTAAAACAGCCTAAAATAGAGGTTACGCCTAATGTGTTCAAAATGATTCTGCCGAATTTGAATTACGCTGTGACGGAGCGTCCGCAAGCGGCGCAAACGCCCGAGCAGCGCGTTTTGGAGTATGTTCTCGAGAAAGGTTCTATCAATCGCAGACAGGCGCAGGAACTTCTCGGCGTATCGCAGACGGCGGCGGGTGTGGTGTTGCGGAAACTCACAGAAGGCGGCGAACTTCGCAGAGAGGGCGGTTCTCGCAACTTGCGATACTTTGCCGCGAATGGGTGACGCTATGACAAAAATTCTGATTCTTGAAGACGACGCCGCTCTTTGCAAGGGCATTGAGTTGGTGTTAAACACGGACGGCCGGGCATTTACGCCGTGCCATAGCGTTACAGCGGCAAGTGCCGCGATTCAAAATGACGCGCCCGATTTGTTGATTTTAGACATCAATCTGCCTGACGGTTCGGGGCTTGATTTCTGCAGAGAGCTTCGCGCAATGGGCGTAGCCGCACCTGTGCTTATGCTGACAGCCAACGACACGGAGCTTGATATGGTCGTCGGTTTGGAGGGCGGAGCTGACGATTACATCACAAAGCCGTTTTCCCTTGCCGTGCTTCGGGCGCGGGTTGACGCGCTGCTTCGGCGCGGGGCATACGGCAAAGCCGCCGCAGTTGACGGTTTTATATTAGATTTTGAGAAGCTCCGTTTTGAGAAAGACGGGCAGGCGGTTGAATTATCAAAAACCGAGGCGCGTCTGCTGCAATTGCTTTTCGCAAACAAAGGGCAGACGCTTTCCCGTGAACAGCTTTTAGAGCGAATATGGCCGGACGGAACGGAGTTTGTAGACGAAAACGCGCTGTCGGTGGCGGTTCGGCGGCTTCGGGCGAAGTTAGAAACTGACCCGTCAAACCCGCGATATATCAAGACGGTTCACGGAATCGGCTATAAATGGGCGAATGTCGCCTCCGAGGCGGCGAGCCTATGATGTTCGGATATAATAAAAAGTTGCTACTAACGCTCGACGCAATGCTTGACGACGCGCTTGCGGGGGAGTTCAGTGCTGATTCCTACGACGAAAGCCAACTATCGAAAATAGAATCAAAAATGGCGCGGTTCCTCGAAACGTCACGGCTCAAGCGAGAGCATATTGAGGGGGAGCGGGAGCGCGTCCGTTCGCTTATCAGCGATATATCGCACCAAACGAAAACGCCGCTCGCGAACATCGCGCTTTACGCCCAGCTTCTCGGCGAACAAAATTTGACGGAGGAACAAACAGCCCTTGTGGGGCAGATAGCGGCAAGTACAGACAAACTGAATTTTCTCATACAGTCGCTTGTGAAAGCGTCGCGTTTAGAGAGCGGGATAATCCAGATTGAGCCGAAGCGCGGCAACGTTCAAGAGCTTGTAAACGCCGCCGTTTCCGAATGCTCCGCGTTTGCCCGCGCTAAAAATATCGCGCTTGCGGCAACGGTTGACGGCGGCTTAGTCGCGAGATTTGATTCGCGCTGGTGCGGCGAGGCGTTGTTTAACATTATCGACAACGCCGTGAAGTATACGCCCGAAAACGGATGCGTTACGGTAAGCGCCGCCGAATATGAGATGTTCGTTCGCATAGACACAGCCGACACGGGACGCGGCATACGCGAGAACGATTTGCCGAAAGTGTTCACGCGGTTTTGGCGAGCCGCTGAATCGGCGGATACTCTTGGCACAGGCTTGGGGCTGTATCTTGCCCGCGAGATTATAACCGCCTGCGGCGGCTATATAAAAGTCGAGTCGAAACTCGGCGAGGGGACGACGTTTTCCGTATTTCTTTCAAAAGCGTAAGATTTGAGAAAGGTGTATGAAAGAAACGGCTGTTATAATGGCGTTCATAGGAGGGATTAAGATATGAGCGTTATTAAAACGATAAACCTTAAAAAACACTATGGCGCGGAGCCGCTTGTCAAAGCCGTGGACGGTGTGGACATATCCGTTGAATCAGGCGAGTTTGTATCAATCATCGGCAGTTCGGGCAGCGGTAAATCTACTTTGCTTCATCTGCTCGGCGGGCTTGACCGCCCGACGGACGGCGCTGTCGAGATTAACGGCAAGCCGATATTCACGATGAAAGACGACGAGCTGACAATTTTTCGCCGTCGCAATATCGGCTTCGTGTTCCAAAGTTATAATCTTGTCACTGTGCTGAATGTGGAAGAAAATATTCTTCTCCCGATTCAGCTTGACGGCAATAAGCCCGATAAAGCTTTCACAGACCACGTTATCGAAACGCTGGGACTTGCCGAAAAACGGACGAGTATGCCAAATCAATTATCGGGCGGCCAGCAACAGCGCGTCGCGATAGCGCGGGCGTTATCGTCAAAGCCCGCGTTCATTCTCGCGGACGAACCGACGGGCAATCTCGACAGCAAAACGGGAATGGATGTAATCGGACTGTTGAAAATCTGCGGGCAGAAGTTTGGGCAGACAATCGTAATGATCACGCACAACCCCGAAATCGCGCAGATGGCGGACAGGACAATCCGTATAGAGGACGGGAGGGTTGTGCAGTGAACGTAAACAACAAACCGATTATCCGCAAATTGACTATGCGCTCCCTCCGAGCAAGCAGAACGCGCAATATTATCGCGATATGCGCCATAGCGCTTACTGCCGTACTGTTCACAACCGTATTCACCCTCGGCGGCAGTCTTTTGAGCGCGACGCAGGAGCAGACAATGCGGCAAGTCGGCACGAGCGCTCACGGCGGTCTCAAATATCTGACTATGGAACAATACGAGCATTTTAAGCGCTCGCCGCTTATAAAAGATATATCATATAATATCGTGCTCGCTATCGCGTCCAACCCCGCGCTTAATAAACTGCAATGCGAGATACGCTATTCGGAGGACGACGCGGCGAAGTGGCAATTCTCATATCCCGCCATCGGCAAAATGCCGCAGACGGATAATGAAATCGCTTGCAGTACGGTCATGCTGGACGCGCTCGGCATACCGCGTGAAATAGGCGCGTCCATTCCGTTGGAGTTCGCCATCGGCGAGCGAGAATACAGCGAAACATTTACGCTGTGCGGCTATTGGGAGGGAGACAAAGCATTGGGCGCTCAGCAGGTGTGGCTGTCAAAAGGATACATTGATTCCGTACTCTCCGAAAACGTTCTCCCGCAAGACAGATACGTAGGCACGGTAAGCGCGGACTTGTGGTTTTCAAATTCGTTTGACATCGAGGGCGCGATGAAGCGCCTTATTGCCGAGCGCGGTTACGGGGATGACGAGATACGCTACGGTCTAAACTGGGCATACGCCGCGGCTGATATTGACCCGACGATGGTCGCAATCGCGGCGTTTGTCATCGCGCTGATATTGCTTTCAGGCTATCTGATTATATATTCAATATTCGCCATTTCCGTCAATGCCGACATTCGTTTTTACGGGCTATTAAAAACAATCGGAGCGACGGGGCGGCAAATCAGGCGAGTTGTACACGGTCAAGCGCTCGCGCTATCGGCGGTCGGCATACCGCTCGGTTTGATTATCGGATTCGGGGTAGGCTGTTTGCTGTCGCCGATACTGCTTAGTTTGGCGGCGGTGACGATAACGAGCGGCATTGTCGTCAATCCGCTGATATTTGTTTTCGCGGCGGCGTTCAGCTTATTCACGGTTTTTATCAGCTGCCGCAAGCCCGGCAGAATTGCCGCAAAGGTTTCGCCCGTGGAAGCGGCGAAATTCGGCGGCGCGGCAACAAAACGCAAAAGTAAGCGCACGGGCGCGGTTACGCCGCTTTCGTTCGCCGCCGCGAATATCACTCGCGATAAGAAAAAACTATGCGTCGTCGTGCTGTCTTTGTCGCTCTCGCTAATCCTGCTGAACGGCGCGTTCAGCGCGGTAAACAGTTTCGATATGGACGAATACGTGTCGCGGTCGATAATAAGCGACTTTGCAATAACGCATTATTCCATTCTCGGAACGCAGCAAGTCAAAAACTATGAGGGCATGTCGGCGGATTTTCTGCGCGAAGCCAAAAATCACGGCGCGGCGGAGGCGTCCAACATTTACTATGAGCAATTCAGCGTACCCGATAAAAAACCCATGCAATACTACGGAATCGGCGAAACGGAGCTTGAAAGTTTTTCAAGCGTAAGCTACGACAAACTTCGCTCCGGCGACTATGTTATTGTATCCAAACAAATAATCGGCGACGGTTCGGTCGCCGTCCCGCAAGTCGGTGATACCGTGACGCTTGTGAACGCAAGTGGGGCGAAACGTGATTTCACCGTCATAGAAGCCGTTGACGAATACCCGCATCAGCTTTCGTCGCGCTTTATTTTTGGCAACAGTCTGACGTTCGCGCTTGCGGACGATGTGTTCCTTGACTTTTTCGGGACGCGCCAGCCTTTGCAGACGGATATAAGCGTACCGTCCGATAAAATCGGCGCATTCGAGGAGTGGATGAATGATTACACAACCGCTGTCGAACCCGACTTGGCGTTTATTTCCCGCAATACGCTCAAAGCCGAGTTTGACGGTTTGAAAAATACCTACGCCGCAATCGGCGGGGCGCTCTCGTTCGTTCTCGCGCTGATAGGCATACTGAATTTCACCAACGCAATCATCGTGTCCATATTCGCCCGCCGCAGAGAGTTTGCAATGCTGCAAAGCATTGGAATGACGGGCAGACAGTTGAAACAAACGCTGATTTTTGAGGGCGGCGGTTACACCGTTTTGACGGCGGCATTTACGTTTACAATCGGGCTTGGGTTGACATATCTGATAACGCGCCTCATCGCGGGTCAGGTGTGGTTTTTCAAGCAGAGCGTCACAGTCTTTCCGTCTGTAATATGTTTGCCGCTGTTGCTCATCCTATGTGCCGTCGTGCCAGTTGTTTGTTACGCGAAGCTTACCCGCGAGAGCGTTGTCGAGCGGCTTAGGGTAGAGTGACGAAGCAGTAAAACCGCGCCAAGTGCCATATCCCGCCATCGCCGCTACTAAAGGGGTTATCGGAACAACATAATAATCGGAACGTTCCGATTAAAATGGCAAGCAAGGCGTGGTGCGCGCATCCACGCCATTTTCAGCAAAACCGCCTTGCGGCGTTTTGCTGAAAATCTGCTTGTTGGGCTGCCGCCCAAACCCGCCGGACGAGCGCAAGCACCCGCCCGTTTAAGCCGCGCCTACGGCGCGTCTGCTGCGCGGCTTCGCCGCTATTACTGGCGGAGAAAAAAGAACATGTCATCGCGCTCCGTAGTCGCGGGATTTTTTCGGTATGACCGTCCGCTCGAACTCCGCTTGCTGCTCGGCGGACGGTCGGACTTGCCCGTCCGGCGTTATGCCGAGTATGCGCTCCGCGTTGGCTCTCGCCGTGGCGAGCGCCGTGTAATTTTCCTTGCGCGACCTGTACTCGGAGTAGAGAAGTTTTCTTTCCGATTCGAGCGTTGCCCACTCTTGTTTTAGTGAAGCTATTGCCGGGACTGTTCCGTGGAGACCTTGCGCGTCAAAATACTTTTTGGCGGCGCGGTGGAGTGTAATGTCGGCTCGGTTCGTCTCGTAAAACGCTTTATCCCAGCCCGACTTCCTGTAAGTCTCGTACACCTTGCGAGTTTTGATGTAAGTGCCGATTTGCTTTTGCAATTCGGCTATGTCTTTTTGCTTTCCCTCAATCTCGCGGATTTCCTTGTTGCGACGATGAAAATCACCCGACGCGGCGGAGGCTCGGCGGCATAAATCCTCGTAGGTGTCGATGCCCTGCTCCTGCAAAAAGATGAGCGTCTTTGCGGACTGCTTTAGATTGAAAACCGCCATCCATTGGCGGTATCCCTCTCCCGCGCCTTCGCGGATTTTTTGCTGTATGTCGATGAGCAAACTCGGCACGTTTGACTTGTTCATAGAGGCGGCGTATTCGGCGGCTTTGCGTTCGGCTTCTTCATCCGTAGCTTTCTTTTGCGGGGCGACATCGCGAACGCCGCGCAGACGCTCCCTGATATGTTCCTCTGTATACCCCTCGCCGAGAGATTTCAGCCGAATGTACCGCTCTGCGCCGGGGATTTTGAACGACACATATTTGCCGAGTTTGACCTCGCACCCGGCGCGTTTCATGGCGGCAAGGAAGTCGCCGTACTGCCGACCGACGACCACACAATCGTCAATCAGCTTGCACAGCTTATCGCGGTTTGACTGCGGCTCTTTTTTGTCCTGCCAATCGCGGTAACTGCCGCGAGATTTTTCTGGATTCTCCACGATTGACAGCCCGCGCTCGGCACAGAGGTAGTCGCTGATTTGCCGCACGATTTTCATAGAACGTATCGGATTTCTGAACTTGCCGGAGCAGTCCATATTTACGGCGGAGAAAATGCAATGGCAATGAATATGCTCCTTGTCCGTATGCACCGCCACGACGAACTGGTGCTTGCCGTGTGTGAACTTCTCCGCGAGGGCGTATCCGACCTCCAAAGCCTCCTGCGGCGTAATCTCTCCGGGCTTAAATGATTGCCGCAGGTGATAACCGATTATGTCGCCGTTGCGTTCTCCGCGCCCGGTGCGCTGTTCGTAAATTTGCTTGGCGAGAGCGAACTCGTTGGCGGCGGTGTAGTAATCGCAGCCGTAGGATTTTACGTACTCAAAGCCGTTCGTCTTGTCGGGATTGTCGGCATAGCCAATACTATCCGCGAGCGTTGCGGCGACGGAACGCCCTTTCGCCTTGTGGATAGGTTTTATCCAAGTCGTAGCCATATTGCACCCCTTTCTTGAGATATTCAAAGGGAACAAGCCCGTTGAAACTTGTCCCCCTTGTTTGTCATCCTTGCCGAACTCCTGATTTTACTGGCTTTGAGCGGCATAAAAAGCAAGGGGGACAAGCGAATTTGCCGCCTGTACCCCTTGCTCGTTTTGTCCCTCTTGCGAACACTCTGTAAATTCTGCGTCAATCGGCAGAACCCAAAACCATTGACCACCTTGTTTAATCGAGATTACCCCCAGCGCGTCCTTTGCCCGCTTGAACGTCTTGAACGATATGCCCTCGTCGTCGGCCATCTGCATAATCTCAATCGCCGCCACCGCGCCGTGAGCGAGTTTCGTTTCCAACAATCGCCTCGCTTTGGCAAACTGGCTCTCCGGCTTCGGCTTGCCGCTCATCACCTCGTCCACGGTCGCGTCGCACTCGCCGAGCCAGCAAAATCCGCCATCCTCATCAAGCCCGAACGCCTGCGCTTTTGCGAGAGGGCTTAGGTTTGATTTCGTGTGAACAATCGCCCGCATTTCGCAAACGCTTGCGTGAGCGTTGTATTGATAGCCGTCGAGTGGGAGTTTACCGACCGTTAGAACGCTCCGTGCGGCGGCGTAAATGTCGATACTCCCAAGTCCGCGATACGCCGCCTGACCGCCTTTTTTGTTCAAATGTGATATTAAAATCACGGCGCACCCTGTCCGTTCCGCGACCGCGCCAAGTCTCGCCAACATTGGGCGCATACCGTTGACGCTGTTGATGTCAGCGCCGCGACAGAATCCCGCGAGAGGGTCGGCAATCAGGGCAACAGCATTTATTTTACAGATGAAATATCGCCGCAAAAAAGGTATAATGTTATACTCGTCCACGAAAACATATACGGGAGCTAAGCGACCGCTTGTTTTCTAGGGTTACTGGTTGTAAACGAGTTTTGGGTTACCTCTACAAGGTTGTCAAACAACTGAATTTTCTCG
>JAISYE010000237.1 GCA_031297485.1 Clostridiales bacterium | reverse complement strand
AATGACAATGCGGAAATCAAGGATTCCCCGTCCCCGCAATAAATGCGGTAGGCCAGCAATAAAGCCCATTCCTGCAAAATTTCACGCTGTACTATTAAGCGTTATTAAAAGAAATATTGTACTAAGGCGTATTTAAAAATTCCTTAAAGCGCGAAATTTCTAATGAAACCGCCGCAATTTCGCGCTGGAATCTAATTTTCAAACACGTCCTGGTAAGTTAAGACGTGAGTA
Organism: Clostridiales bacterium; assembly: GCA_031297485.1. Classification (GTDB taxonomy): domain Bacteria; phylum Bacillota; class Clostridia; order Lachnospirales; family JAISYE01; genus JAISYE01. Next base: position 3,302 of record JAISYE010000237.1, on the reverse strand, counting down.
TATTTATAATTATCTCAATATTTTTATATAATCAGATAAAATACTAGCTTACAATTTCCCCATAAAAATCTTTTGTGGGGTGAATTATTTATGAAAACAAGCATGACGGAAAAAATTTTTTACGGTCTGGGCGGTGTAGGGTACCAGATGACTTTGGCGCTGTCAAACGCCTTTCTCACTTTGTACTATACGGATTCGGTGCTGATTTCGGCGTCCTTTGTAGGGACAATGATGCTCGCGGCGCGGCTGCTTGACGGAGCAAGCGACATTGCCATGGGCTTTGTTATCGAACGGACCCAAACGCGGTTCGGAAAAGCGCGGCCTTGGGTTATGATCGGCGCGCTTCCCCTGGCGCTTAGCGTTGTTCTTTTGTTTAACGTGCCTTCGGGGCTTGCTCCGCTCTCAAAAAATGTATATGTATTTCTGACGTATATTTTTATGTCTGTTATCTGTTATACGATAACCGCTCTGGCGCATGCCGCCATGCTCCCGCGTATTTCGCTTGTTTCCGTGGACAGAAACTTGACGACCGTTGTGCTGGCGCTTATGCAGGGGATAATGACAGCCGCGCTTGTGGGCGTGTTCGCGCCGCTGCTTAAGGCTTTCGGCGGCGAGAGCAGTCAAAACGCCTGGACCGCTGTTTCCGTTATGATAGCCGCGGCAAGTTTGCTTCTGCTTACGCTGTGCTTCACTATGACCAAGGAAAAACTTGCGGCGGCTGAAAGCGGTAAATCCGGTACCGGCACAAAAAAAGAGTCCGTCAAAGCAGGGCTGTCCTTTCTGCTTACATCCCGCTACTTCTATATAATTATTTTTCTTTATCTGACTTTGGCCATTACAAATGGCACGGCGGGTATTGGTGTTTACTTTATGCGTGACGTTCTCGGCGACGCGAATTTAATGGGGATATTCAGTATAACCGCGGTTGTGTCTATGATAATTATGATGCCGGTTGTACCTAAATTTTTTGAAATGTTTGGCAAGCGCAAAACCCTTATTTATTCGCTGTCCGCGGTTATCGCGGTTAAGATAGTTATGCTTTTCTTCCCCGCAAACTTGCCAATTCAGCTTATCTGCACTTTTTTTGGCACTTTGATGGTGGTGCCGCTGTGGGTAGCCACACCGCCTATGATCTGCGACCTTGTGGATTATGGCGATTATAAGCGCGGAACGCGCACAGAGGGCCTTACCACAAGCGCCTCAAGCCTTGGAACCAAACTAGGCACCGGCATTGGTTCGATGGTTCTCGGCGCCGGCCTGACAATGGGCGGATATGACGCCCTCGCCAATGTTCAGCCCCAATCCGCTATAGATGCCATTATCTTCATAATGATAGGCATTCCCGCAATACTGTGCGCGCTATGCCTTGTACTCGTAATTTTTTGGGATTTAGAGAAATTTAAACCTGAGATTGAAAAATACATGGAGAATTAAACAGGGCGGTCGATGAAGACCGCCCATAATCCGCTACTCAATATTACAGCCGGAACAACCCTCGCACCCTCCGCAATCGCAGGATTTGCCGCTTCTTTTATCACGGATAAGTTGGGCTGCCGCCGCCGCCATAATACCTAGGACAACCAGCCCTGTCAAAATAGTGCCGAGATTTTCCGCAAAAAAAGTCAACATATAAACCACCCCTTCATGCAGACACGCCGCGCACCGGAAGTTCCTGCCGCGCGGGCCGGAAAAGCAGGAACAGTATTCCGGCGGCCAGCAGCAACGCGGCAATAGTCCCAATCCCAAAACTTCCGGCGAAGACCATTCCGAATTGATAGATGCACAGCGATATAACATACGCCAGTATGGTCTGATACCCTATGGCGAACCAAAACCACCTGGAACTGTTCATTTCGCGGCGTATGGCGCCAATGGCGGCAAAGCACGGAGCGCACAGCAGGTTGAACACCATGTAGGAATAGGCGGCAAGGGGGACGATACTGTTGGCCAGCGAACCCCAAATTTCCGCGCCGTCCTCCGCCACTTCGCCGAACCCGAACAAAATCCCAAAGGTGCCCACAACGTTCTCCTTGGCCACAAGCCCGGTTACAGCCGCCACGGCGTATTCCCATCTGCCCCAGCCCAGCGGCGCGAATATCCACGCGAAGGTTGAACCTATGCCGGATAAAACGCTGCCGGACATGTCGTCAACCATGCCGAAAGCGCCGTCCACCCAGCCAAAACTGGAGGTAAACCACACAAAAACCGTCGAAAGCAAAATAATAGTTCCGGCCTTTTTAATAAAGGACCAGCCCCGTTCCCACATGCTGCGCAGCACGTTGGTTACCGTGGGCCAGTGATAAGCGGGCAGCTCCATAACAAAGGGCGCTACTTCGCCCTGAAACATCTTTGTCTTTTTCAAAATTATGCCCGACACAATTATCGCACCCACACCCACAAAGTAGGCGCTGAACGCCACCCACCAGGCGCCGCCGAACATGGCGCCCGCGATAAGGGCGATTATTGGCAGCTTCGCGCCGCAGGGCATAAACGTAGTCGTCATTATGGTCATTCTTCTGTCGCGGCCGTTTTCCACTGTACGCGAGGCCATTATCCCGGGCACGCCGCACCCCATGCCGATTAAAAACGGAATAAAGGATTTGCCGGAAAGGCCGAAGCGTCTAAAAATCCGGTCCATGATAAACGCTATGCGCGCCATGTATCCGCAGCCCTCCAGAAACGCCAGGAACACGAACAGGATCAGCATTTGCGGGACAAAGCCCAGCACCGCTCCCACCCCGGCGACTATGCCGTCCAGAATAAGGCCCTGCAGCCATTCCGCGCAATTAACCGCCTCAAGAAAATTCCCGATTATTACCGGCACGCCAGGCACCCACACGCCGTAATCTTCCGGGCTGGCCTCGCCCAGTTCCGCCGCCGCCTCGTACTCAGCCCCGCCAATACCGAACAGGTGCCAGCCGTCGCCAAAGAACCCGTCGTTTGTCCAATCGGTTACAAAGGTGCCCACTGTAGTCACGGACACAAAGTACACTATCCACATTACAACCGCGAAAATCGGCAGCGCCAGCCAGCGGTTCGTCACCACCCTGTCAATCTTGTCCGATATACTGAGTCCGCCTGTATTCTTTACCTTACAGCAATCATGGATGATCGAGTCAATGTATGTATAGCGCTCGGCGGTTATTATGCTCTCGCTGTCCTCGTCCATCTCTTTTTCACATGCTTGGATATCCTTTTCGATATGCGCTAGGATATCCTCTTTTAAATTAAGTTTCTCTATAATTTTTTCATCGCGCTCAAACAATTTAATAGAGTACCAGCGCTGCTGTTCTTCCGGCAGG
>JAISYE010000236.1 GCA_031297485.1 Clostridiales bacterium | reverse complement strand
ATGCTCTTGGCATGTTGCGGGAGAATATTCCGGTTGAAACCATCGCTCGTATCACGCGTCTGCCGACAGCGCGGATATTGTCACTGACCGCACAAGGCAGCCCTGAACAGAATTGAGGAAAACAGCAGCGGCTGCCGTTCGGTACGGCGGCCGCTTTGGAATTTTCGTGAAACTTCAACGGCGCTCGCAGTGGCGGTCCGTCTGCGCGCCCAATACTTTTGAATGACAACAATTTTTACTTTGCTGAGTTAAAATTGGTTACATATAGAAAGACGGTGAGGACCCCCTGAATAGACACAAATTGGGTGCGTTTCTTTTATGGCGTGTCTATTCAGAGGTGCAAGGCTAATGCTTATTTGAGTGCGCGCGAAGCGCAAGAAGGGGTCTGCGTCGAGCAAGCTCGACTATCGGGGACGAGTCCCCATACGGGACGATGGCAATCCGCCCGTTTGTGGCAGAGCCCCAAGGTTTTGACCTTTGAAAGACATATTAAGTTTTTCTACCTGTGCAATTGCCTTTGAACCTTGCAATGCGGACGGGTTTCTGAGTACCGAATTTTTGCCTGCCTAAAATGGAATTCGCTGTTTGGGCCATATTTCAGTAAAAACCTATTGCACAGGTCGAAATTTTTTGCGCTATATATGGCCGTTAAAAAAAAGTTGTGACATTAAAAAAAAGTATTGACTTTTTATCGAAATCCTGTATTATAAAAAACGTTTTCAATCATTATAAATCGTATTTGCCGCAATAACCGGACGAATTTTGGTCTAACGGTATTCTCCCGTTATGCTTATTTTTCGTGATGGCGATTTTCTGTTATTCGTTTTATTGGGTCTTTCAAAATTTGGGTGGCAGGGGTGCCCGGCTCTTGCAATATATAGTCGAGCTTGCTCGACGCTTTGCTGCCATCTTGCTATTATGATCTGGCAAGTGGTCATCCGAGTCTCGCCCCGGATGTGGATTCTTAACGGTGAAGCCGCCGTTACGGTCAAAAGTAAAGCCTTTTGACGTTCTTAAGTGTCGAGTGAGCTCGACTATTAGTCATTTGGATTCCCACCCAAATGTGGATTGAAACTATTTTCACCAAATGTAAATTAATAAGGAGCATGTTTTATGCAATTGGAGTATGTACGGAAGCTCTTGTGCCTGGACGGGAAAAAAGCGATTGTTACCGGAGGCAATTCCGGTATTGGCAAGGGCATCGCCTTGTCGCTGGCGTCCCTGGGTGCGGACATCACCTTTGTCGGACGGCACGCCCCGTCCATAGCCGAAGCTGAGGCGGAACTCGCGGCTTTAAAAGTAAAGGCCAAGGGCTTCAAGGTGGACGTAAGCGTCCGCGCGGAAGTGGACCGGTTTTTCGACGCCTATTACGCGGAAAACGGCAGGAATCTGGATATTTTAGTCTCCAACGCTTCCGTGGAATATGACAAACGTTTGCTGGACGCCACGGAGGAAGAACTGGAGGCAATGTGCGGCGTCAACCTTAAAGGCACGATGCTCTTTGCGCAGAGGGCGGCGGAAGTCATGAAGGAACGCCTCCGTGGCTGTATTGTCATTGTAACGTCTGTAAACGGCCTGCACCCTAACCCGCCCCAGGCGCTTTATTCCGCCACAAAGGCGGCGCAGCAGTCCATGATGGAATCACTGGCGGCGGATTTGCGCAAATATAATATTCGCGTCAATACTCTGGCGCCGGGCGCTGTTTTGACAAACATCGGCCTCAACGACCAAAATAGGCACACCCAGGCGCGGACCGGGCCGGCGGACACGCCCGCGTCCCATGTGCTGTCGCGCGTGGGCCTGCCGGAAGATATGGGCGACGCCTGCGCCTGTCTGGTATCGGACGCCTTCCGATATATGACGGGCGCCACCGTGGTAGTGGACGGAGGCATTATGCTCCGCGGACTGAGTTAATATCAAGCGGGTAATACGGACAATGTTATCGCCGCGGCTTTCAGCGCTTCTGCGGATAAAGCCGCGCGGCGGCCGTAAACTGGTTTTAAAAAATCCGCGAAACATCGCGAAGGGAGAGCAAGTAATGTTTTTTAGCACAAGGGAAGAAGTTGAACGCCTTACCCCGAATTGGAAGGGCGAGCGTATGGAGGACGGCAGGCCCAAGGTTCCGGACTCGCTGCTGGAACGTATGAAGGACCTCACGCTGGAGGAGGTCTGGGTCTACTGCTGGGCCCGCAACTATGAATTTTTAGTGGAAGGGGATTTAAAAACCACCCATCCAACAACCAACAAGCTGATCGGGCGCGCGCTGACCTGTATCTGCGCCCCGTTCCGGGAGGACCTGCACCAGGTATGCAAGGCCGAGGCCCAAGCATTTGGGTTCAAGAACCCCTATTACAACCATTGCGCCGTGGACCAGCTTGTGGAAGGCGACGTAATGGTGGTGGACTTTTTCGATAAAATCGCCTACGGTACTTTTTTCGGCGGCAACCTGTCCACAGCTGTGGCCAACAGGACAAAGGGCGGCGGCGCAGTCATTTGGGGCGGTATCCGGGATGTGGACCAGGTGCAGGCTATCCCCAACGTGCAGATTTATTACCGCGGTTCCCACCCGACTCCCATACGGGACTACGTAATGACGGGCTATAACCGCCCGTGCCAGATTGGCGGCGCCATCTGCATGCCCGGCGACGTTGTGTTCGGAAGCAGCGGCGGCGTTGTCTTCATTCCCCCGCACCTGGCGGAAGAAACGGTCCAGTCGGCCGAGAAGTTCCATATAATGGACAAATTCGGTTTCGCAAGGCTCAAGGAAGGCGTTTACGCCGCTTCCCAGATCGATAACGCCTGGTCTAAGGAAATGTGGGACGACTTTATGAATTGGTTTAAAACAAACCCTGAAACACAAAAGTTCCAATACCTTGACTTCGCCACAGACATGGAGAACCAGCTGAAGGGCATTCAGCCTATTCGCAACCGGGGGATGGAAGGACTGCTGTACAAGCCTTGACAAGCCAGGCGCAAATTTAACGACGCGGGAGGTTTCATAATGAAAACTAAGCGGATTAACCGTTCACGGCTTAGCATGACTCTGCTGGCGCTGCCGTTTGTACTGTACATTATCGCGTTCGCATATGTCCCGGTACACGGCTGGCTGTACGCGTTCTTTGATTTCCGGCCGGCCCTGCCGCTCTTTCGGAACGAGTTCGTCGGCTGGCTGAATTTTAAGCATATGCTGGTTGATATGCGCAATATCGGCAGGGTGCTGAGCAATACCCTGATTTTCTTCGGACTGGACATGCTGACTTCGGTCGTGCCTGTGATTTTGGCTATCTTACTCTCGGAGATGCCCTCGAAGCGGTTTAAGAAAATCGTGCAGACAGTGACCACATTGCCTCATTTTATAAGCTGGGTCATACTTTTTTCGTTCGCGTTTAATTTGTTTTCCTTCGACGGCCTTATAAACCAGGTGCTGACACATTTTAACCTGATCAGCAAGCCGTCCTCCGTTTTAATGAGCCTGGACTCGGTGTACTGGTTTCAAACTGCCCTGCGCGTCTGGAAAAGCGCGGGCTGGGGCGCTATAATCTATCTGGCGGCAATTTCCGGCATCGATTCGGAACTCTACGACGCGGCCAGCGTGGACGGCGCCGGGCGCTTAGACAAAATACGGCACATTACCCTGCCGGGCGTAGCCGCCACCTATTTCGTGCTGCTGGTGCTCTCTATCAGCAACATGCTCTCTGTGGGGCTGGAGCAATACCTGGTCTTTTACAACGGGTTTGTGGCGCCCAGAATAGAGGTGCTGGACTATTACCTCTACCGCATCGGCCTTATGTCCAACGACTATTCCTACTCTATAGCGGTGGGTATTACCAAAACCTTTATCAGTCTGTTCCTGCTGTTTACCGCTAATACGCTGGCCAAAAAAGTCCGCGGCGACGCGATTATCTGAAAGAGGGGAGCGGTGTTTTATGGTTCACGGTAAGTGGTCTGCGGGGGATTATGTCTTTAATATAGTAAATTACACAGTTTTATTACTGCTGGTGCTGGCCTGCATCTATCCGTTTTATTATATCTTCATCTATTCTATAAGCGACGCCAAGGCGGCCTCGACAGGGATGAGCGTGACTTTCCTGCCGGTGCAGGTAACCCTGCGGAATTACATGGAGGTCTTTAAAATAGAAGGCATGGCACAGGCCGCTCTGATCTCAGTCTTAAGAACCGGGATCGGCACGGCCGCGACCGTGCTGTGCAGCGGGTTTTTCGCCTATCTGGTGACTAAGCCCCTGTATTTCCGGAAGGCAATCTACCGCATGACAATTATTACTATGTATTTCTCGCCAGGGCTGATTCCTGTTTACTTAACCATGCGCATGTACCACCTGTACAATAATTTTTGGGTCTATATAGTCCCGGGGCTTGTAAGCGCTTATTACGTCATTTTGATAAAGACGTTTATAGAACAGCTTCCCGCTTCCCTTGAGGAATCGGCCATGCTGGACGGGGCCGGTGCCATTACCATTTTCTCGCGGATTATTTTTCCGCTGAGTATGCCGATTATCGCCACAATAGCTGTGTTTGTGGCCGTAGGCCATTGGAACAGCTGGTTTGACAATTATATCTATGTCCAGCCAAAGGAACTGACCACCCTGCAGCTGAAGCTCTACCAGATGCTGCGCGCGGCCAGTGCCCAGGCGGAAAAGGCCATCCAGGCCACGGGCCCTCTCGCCCACGAGGAGACCAGCATAACCCCGATGGCGATCCGCATGACGGTCACTATGGTCGTCACACTGCCCATACTGTTTGTCTATCCCTTTATGCAGCGTTACTTCGTAAAGGGCATCATGATGGGCGCTATTAAGGGCTGATTATATGAAGAAACCTCGCCACGCGAGTTTTCGATATATTATTACTATTTTAAGGAGGCTATTGCAATGAAACGTACCATTAAAGCGCTGGCGCTGCTTCTGGCGCTGACGCGGCTGGCCGTAAGGTGTACCCCCCCCCCCCTCGCAGGCAACGCAGACCCCCGCGCCCACACAGGCGCCGGCTAGCGAGGAACCCACGGCGGCCCCCACAGAGGCGCCGCCCAGCGAGGAACCCGCCCCCGTAGCGGAGACTGAGGAACCCGCCGTCGCTGAAGGCGGATTTGACGAAAACGGCTACTGGACCGGCGAGATTGTGCCCCTTACAATGCTCACAGCGTCCGGAACCGCGGACGTAATGAACTCGCGGCACGATACACGGGTTCACCAGGAACTAATCAAGAAGACCGGCGTGGACATTACATGGGAAGAAGCGTCCAGCGATAAGTTTAACATGCTTATGGCCAGCGGGGACCTGCCGGACATGGTTTCCACCGGCATCGCCCTGGACAAGGACAAAGAAGCGCTGTTTCTGTCCGGACAGATACTTGAGCTTGACGACTTAATCGCGGAATACGCCCCGGACATGGCCCGGGACATTGCGCGGCCCCTGGAGCTTACGCGCAAAAACTTCAGCCTTGGAACCGGAAAGGTATACCAGATTCCTATTATGATCGGCGAAGTGGAACGGGAGGATTACCCGCTGTATATCCGCTGGGAGTGGTATAAGGAGATAGGCGCGCCGGAATTTTCCACATGGCGCGAGTATTTGGACATCCTTAAGCAAATCGTTGACCTGCACCCAACCACGGACGACGGCCAAAAAGTCTACGGGCTTGGCGGCTGGGTCAACTGGGGCGTAGGCTGGTGGACCTACGCGCCGAATATGGGCTACCTGCCCGGCTGGGGCGGCTTTGGGCCTTTAAGCGCAAGTTATATCAATTACGGCGACAACAGCATGATCATGGCCTGGGACGAGCAAAGCCCGGAGTGGATGCAGGTGGAGATAGCGAACGTGGCCAGCCGTCTCGGCATTTATGACCCGGACACTATGATCCAGAGCAACGAGGACTTTAACGCGAAGCGCAACGCCGGCCAGTACGCGAGCCTGTTCGGCAGCTGGGTTGTGCGGCAGTTTAACTCGGACCACGCGGTGGAAGGCATCGGATACGTGCCTGTTATTCCCAAGGGCGGCGAGTATTATGCCAGCGGCCAACAGAGGAACGACGTGGGCGCGCTTTGCATCATGGTGTCGAAAAATTGCGTCGATCCGCCCGCGGCAATGCGCTGGCTTAACTATGTCAGCTCCTATGACGGCTGCGAAATGCTGTACAACGGCGTCGAGGGTATAGACTGGATTATAGGCGACGACGGCAAGCCCCAAATTACCGAATCGTTCCTGCAGGAGCGTCTGGAAGGCGTAGGCAGCGATGTAACGGGAATTGGCTTCAACAATTTCTTTTCCGCTTTCCAGCGTGTGGCTATTGACCCAAGGTACAACATGCCGACCCGCTGGACAGAGGACCGCAATATATCCGCCCAGCTGCGGACGCCTCTTGAAATTGACTACTGCGAATACTACGGCGTAAACTCCTTTATTGATATGTTCGAAAAGGCGTTTGAAAGCGGGGACCTCAAGAGCATGAAGAACATGAACCTGAGCGCCACGGCTCTCGCACCCGTAGTCCCAACGGAAATCCAAAGGACCGCGTCCGAGCTGTCGGAACTGAAAATTCAATGGTGGAACAAGATGTACGAGGCAAAGGACGATGCGGAACTGGAATCTTTAAAGCAGCAGGCAATAGCGGACTACCAGCAGCAGCTTGACCTGGCGCCCCTGGAGGCTTACTGCAGGGAGACCTGGGACGCTTTACAGGCGGCTGTGCAGTAAGACTGAGGCTTGAGGATGGGGAAAAGATTAAGATATTAAAAGACTAAGACCTTGGGGGCTATGCCCCCAAACCCCCGCAAGGGACTTCGCCCCTTGACCCCATCTTTCGCGCGTCAAGAGCAGTATTCTTATGTAGGATACAGCTTTCCGAGTGTTTTTTTGATGAAGGCGGGCGTCGCGCGTTGTAGGAGCGGACTGCGTTCGCCCGCCTTTAGGCGGCGCGCTCCATATAAAAATCGTCATCCTACACGCGCAAAAAGGAGGGGCCTGGGGCGAAGTCCCCAGCGGGATTTGGGGCAGAGTCCCATAAGCGCGAGCTTAAGAAAAAAATCCCCAATCCCTTTTTTTAAAAAGCCTCAACCTGTATCAAAAGCGCAGCGCTCGCCGCCCTTAAGAAGGGGTCTGCGTCGAGCAAGCTCGACTATCGGGGATGAAGTCCCCAGCGGGGTTTGGGGCAGAGCCCCATAAGCGCGAGTTTAAGAAAAAAATCCCCAATCCCTTTTTTTAAAAATCCTCAACCTGCATCAAAAGCGCAGCGCTCGCCGCACTTAAGAAGGGGTCTGCGTCGAGCAAGCTCGACTATCGGGGATGAAGTCCCCAGCGGGGTTTGGGGCAGAG
>JAISYE010000235.1 GCA_031297485.1 Clostridiales bacterium | reverse complement strand
GCAGCCTTTAAAAATTTATCTATTTGAGATTGCGGTTCTATTCCCCGTAAGGTATTATATTTTGGGGATTGAAGTAACGATATCATATTTTTGAGAACTGTAAACTCTTTTCTTAAATTCGGGCCTGCGGGGCGGCGCCCTAATGTTTCAGCGCCTGTTTATTAATGAATGAAAAGGATATGTGATTAAATAATTATGGACTACAAATTATCGGAGAAGGTGCTTGCGTATGCTGAAAATTGGGGGTCCACATGCCAAATGCCTGTAGCTGTTTATGATTTTTCCATACGGGACTTTACGGCGCGAATGGCTTGTGAGTTCTGCGCGGAATGTGAATTTGTGCGGCGCGGCGGGTGCGACGCACGCACGGCGCATACATACGGCTGTTTCGAGGCGGAGCGCTGGAACGGGCTGTACGTTTATTATTGCCCAATGAGCCTGACGTTTGTGGCAACCGTAGTGTTCGAAGGCTGGCGCGCGGCTTACGCGATTGTCACAGGGCCGGCGGTAATGGACACGCTGGACGATATTTTAATTGAGGCGGGCGGGCTGCCGCGGCGCACGCCTCCGGCAATAAACGCGCTGTCGCGCATCCAGTGGCTGGTGGCGACGCAGCTTTCGGGCCGCAGTATAATAGAGGCCGAGGCGCAGTTAAAGAACCAGGCCAGCCTGCACAACGCCCTTTACGATGTGACGGAAAAAATGCGCAGCGGGCAAGAGACACGGTACCCAATGGAAATTGAGAAGCGCCTGCAAAAAATGATTATGTATGGCAATAAGGAAGAAGCGCGCGAATTAATAAACGAACTGCTGGGCAGCGTGTACTTCAGCTCCATAGGGGACTTGGCCCGGATAAGGGAACACGCTAAAGAATTGGTAATACTGTTTTCCCGCGCGTCAATAGACGGCGGAGCGGATGTGCGGCAGATTTTCGGGCATAATCGCGATTGTTTGGATAAGATTGACCGTTGCCGTACTCTTGACGAATTATCAGAGCTGCTGATAGCCATTTTCTACCGTTTTGTAGGCTATGTGTTTGACTTCAGCCGTTTCGAACACGCGGATATAATAGGCAAGGCGGTAAACTTCCTGCGGGAAAATATATCAGATAAAGTCACGCTGGAGGACGCGGCGGCGCACGTCAGGCTTTCCAGCGGGTACTTGGGCAACCTTTTCAGAACCGAACTGGGCGCCACCTTTACTGACTTCCTTAACAGAATGAGAGTGGAAAAAAGCAAGGAACTGCTGCTTAACCCGGACTTGTCTCTGGCGGACATTGCGAACCTGGTGGGGTACAGCGACCAAAGCTATTACACAAAAAAATTTATGGGGCTTGTCGGCGTTTCGCCCGGCAAGTACCGGAAGAAACGCCGGCAACCCGACGAACCCACTTGTTTAGGATTCAACCCGCATCCGGACGGTATCCAGACAAACCCATAAACGCTGCCGCCTTGCGTTACGACGCCAGGAACCGCAAGGCTTCATCCGCGGCAGAGGCCGCGTCCGGCGTGTAGCAGTCTGCGCCTATCTGGTCGCAAAACGCCTGGGTAACCGGCGCTCCGCCTACCATTATGGCGACCTTCCCCGCCAGGCTGGACGCTTTAACAGTTTCTACTACGTTCTTCATTTCTGTCATAGTAGTGGTCAAAAGGGCAGACAGGCAGATTATTGACGCGTTGTGCTCCTGCGCGGCCTCAACGAACCTTTCCGGAGAAACGTCCACCCCAAGGTCATGCATTTCTATTCCCTTGCCCTCCATCATCATCTTTACCAGATTCTTGCCTATGTCGTGCAAGTCGCCCTTTACAGTGCCTATTACCGCCACTCCCCGGGCGGACACGCCCTCGGCGGCCAGCGCCGGCTTAAGGAGCTCCGCGCCCTTGTTCATCGCGCGGGCGGCAACCAGCACTTCCGGCACAAAAACCTCGTTGTTTTTAAACTTTTGGCCAATAACGCTCATACCGGCAAGCAGACCCTCGTCTAAAATTGTTTTCGGCGGAACGCCGTCTGCCAATGCCTTGGAAACAAGCTCGACCACTATCTTTGCCTTTCCGACCTGCAGATTTGTGCTGATGTCGGTCAAAATTTGGTCCATTACTATACCCTCCGTTACGGACAAACCCGCAAAAAATTTTGTCTTTATTTTAATCTTTAAACTATCACTTTCTTGCAAGCCGAATATAGGATTTTAGCAATATTTTTTGTTGTTATACCGTATTACGCTTTTTTATGTTCCACAGAAAATCAAAATCAAGACTTCTATACTTTTTTTATGTTTTTCTGTTATTTGTTACCCCTGATTTCTTAACTGGTTTTTAAATTTGACGTAGTATCATATTATACATATATGTTTTTAGTACACCCCTACAAACATTCGATATTTGCGAAAAAGTGATTGACAATTATCGTCAAGGTGCGTATAATCCATCGTGACAGTAAACATATATTACATATATGAATTGGTGGTGCACTAAATGACGCTTAGCAAGGAACAATTCCGAGAGAGAGCGTATGCGGAACTTCTTGACAAGGCAAATATTGCGGTGGACGGAATCCGTGTCTCGGACGAGGTGGCGAAAGCTACGGGCGCGGGTGTCACAGTCAAGGAGGGCGGGCATCTTCAGCGCGGCGGTCCCGTGGTGCCCTTTTCGTTCCGAACTCCCACGGGGCTGGACGTCGGAATCAGGCCGTCGCCCGCCGCCGATTATGAACTGAGGCATAACGGGCGCGAAAACAGTTTTTATGTCACCAGGGACGGCGAGGTCGTCTACGACAAAGTGACGTTCGAACCCCGCCCAAAGTACTACGATTACCTGACGAGCGACGGCAGGCCGATGAAGGAGATCGTCAGCATCGTCACAAACGGATGCGCAGCCGTGTGGTACTCCAATGAGTGCGCGTTCAAGGAGCGCGGCGAAGACTGCCTCTTCTGCGGAATCAACTATCGCCCGGGCGACGCGTTCCTTAAGACGCCTGAGCAGATCGCGGAATCCGTCAAAGCGGCTTACGACGAAGGCGTCGGCTGGCGCGTCGACTTTACGGGCGGGGTCATCCCCGAGCGGCGCGAGATCGAATACTACTCCGACGCGATTGAGGCGATACAGGACACCCTTGGCAGAAGCGATTTAATCGCCGCGGCGTGCGTCGCCGGGCCGCGAGAACTGTCAAACCTTGACCGGCTGCGCGAGGCGGGGTTTTCTATTATTACAATGAATATTGAGGTATGGGACGAAAATTTTTTCAAGACGATCTGTCCTGGCAAGGCCCGCATGGTTGGGCGGGAGAATTGGATTAAAGCGCTGGAGTACGCGGCGGAATTATATGGTGCGGGACATGTCCGCTGCAACTTCGTCACGGGTATTGAGCCTAAGTTCCGGACACTTGAGGGTGTCGAGTACCTATCGTCCGTCGGCGTCGTAGCGAACCCGAACATATTCCATCCCGCGCCCGGCACGCCGCTGGAGGGCACGCGCTGCCCTACGGCCGAATGGAATCTCGACCTGCAGGAGAGGGTCTGCGACATTCAGCGCCGCGCCGGGCTGAAGTTTGAAGATATCATAAACGTGCATCCCGTAACTACGGGGCTGTTCCACGACTTCTGGCGGATAAAAGAAGAACTGCTGCCGGGCTTTGCGCCCGCCACAGCATAGGACGTGTTTGAAAACTGGATTCCAGCACGAAATTGCAGCGGGTTAAGAGCGGTTTAAGGAATTTTCAAATACGCCTTAGAAAGTTGTATTCTGCATAAGAATGCCGCGCCAGCCGCCCTTAAGAAGGGGTCTGCGTCGAGCAAGCTCGACTAATCGGGGGCGAAGTCCCATAAGCGTGAACTTAAGAAAAAAAATAACCAGTCCCTTTTGTCAAAAAGCCCATACCTATATCATAAGCGTTGCACTCGCCGCCCTTAAGAAGGGGTCTGGGGATGAAATCCCCAGCGGGGTTTGGGGCAGAGCCCCAAGGTCTTAATTTTTTGACCTTCCCCATTCCTTAAGTTCGCGCTAATGGGGCAGAGCCCCAAGGTCTTAATCTTTTGACCTTTTTCATTCTTTGAGTGGGAACCCAAAGGACTAAGGACGAGGCTTGGATGACCACTTACCTTTTTAATAATAACAGGATGGCGGCAAAGCGTCGAGTAAACCCGACTATTATTGCAAGAGCCGAGCGCTCTCCGCACCCAAATTTTGAAAGAGCCACTTCGTTAAAAGGAGGTGAAAGTATGCCTAACACACCGTTGCAGAACAAGTGTTTTGACGCGTTGTGGGATAAAGCGCGGATCGTTTCCGGCGGAATCCGTGTCAGCGATAGCGCCGCGGCAAACAGCGGAGCCGGCGTGACCGCTAAAGAGGCGGCCGGACGTGACCGGCGCGGAGATGAGGCGCTGCTGCCGATGATGTTTTCAATACCCCTGGGCTTTACAATGTTCCTTCGCCAGAATCCGAAGTCGGATTACGCGCTGGAGTATGAGGACGGCATATTTTTCGTTACAAAAGGCGGCGCGCTGCTCTGGGAGGGCATCACCTTCCCTAAACGCCCAAAGTTTTATGACGGCGAGACGTCCGACGGGAAAAAATTCCGCGACATCGGCATGATTCTCACCGATAAGTGCATTGAGGTGTGGTACTCTAACGAATGCGCGTTCAAGGAACGGGACGAGGAATGCATGTTCTGCGACATCAATAAACGCGGGCCGGGGGACACGTTCCTTAAACAGTCTTCGCATATCGCGGAACTGACGAAAGCCGCGTTTGACGAGGGGATCGCCGACCGGATTGATTTTACGGGCGGCGTCATTGCGGAGCGGCGCGAAATAGAATACTACACGGACGCCATCGAGGCGATACAAGACGCGCTTGGGTGTACAGACATAAATTCGTCGGCGTGTATCGCCGCGCCGAGAGATTTTGGTAACATCGGCAGATTGAAAGAGGCGGGATTCTCAAACGTCACTCTGAACATGGAAATCTGGGACGAGAATATTTTCAGGACTGTCTGCCCGGGGAAGGAGCGAACTGTCGGCCATGCGCGGTGGATTGAGGCGGAGAAATACGCCGCGCGGGTTTTCGGTTTCGGCCATGTCCGCTGTAACTTTGTGACGGGAATTGAGCCGAAGTTTAAGACCCTTGAGGGTATCGAATATCTCGCGTCTGTCGGGGTGTACGCGAACCCGAACAGCTTCGGGCCGCGCGCGGGGACGCCGTTCGAGGGGGTTCGCCCGCCGACGTTGGAATGGTATTACGACCTGTCGTTTAAAGCGGCGGAAATTCAAATGCGGTGCGGCTTCACATACGAACTCGTCCGCAGCTGCCATCCTGAGACGACACAGATAATTTTCGACGTGTACCGAATTCGCGAGGAACTGCTTCCGGTTTTCGGACATCAGGAGAAGTTTGAATTAAGGTGAGGATACGTATATGAAGATTGCGAAAAAACTGACCGAACTGATCGGCAGGACGCCGCTCCTGGAGGTCTCCGGCTTCTCCGCGGTGTTCGGCCTGAGGCGCCCCGTAGTCGCGAAACTGGAATACTTCAACCCCGGCGGCAGCGTTAAAGACCGAATAGGCTGGGCGATGATCAAGGACGCCGAGGAGCGCGGGCTGCTGAGGCCGGATTCCGTAATTATTGAAGCCACGAGCGGCAATACGGGTATTGCGCTCGCCTACGTGGCGGCGGCGAAAGGCTACCGTATTATCCTCACGATGCCGGAGACAATGAGCGTAGAGCGGCGGAGCCTGCTATACGCGCTGGGCGCGGAAATTGTGCTTACGCCTGGGAGCGAGGGCATGAAAGGCGCGGTGCGCCGCGCGGAACAAATCGCGGTCGAGACGCCGGGTTCGTTCATACCAAGCCAGTTCAAAAACCCGGCTAACCCCCAGATACATAAGGCTACAACTGCCGTGGAAATCTGGGAGGATACCGACGGACGGGTGGACATCATTGTCGCGGGCGTCGGCACGGGCGGAACAGTTACGGGCATTGGCGAGGGGCTTAAACAGCGCAAGCCGTCCATTGAGATCGTGGCTGTGGAGCCGTACGACTCGCCCGTGCTCTCGGGAGGAAGTCCGGGGCCGCACCAGATTCAGGGAATAGGCGCGGGTTTTGTGCCGGACATATACAACGGCAAAGTCGTGGACCATATCCTGCGCGTCAAAAACGAGGAGGCCCTTGTAGCCTCACGGCTTGCCGCAAGAACCGAGGGGCTGCTTGTCGGAATATCGTCGGGTGCCGCGCTCCATGCCGCGGCGCAAATCGCGGGGATGCCGGCAAACGCGGACAAGTTCATCGTCGCCGTACTGCCGGACACGGGGGAGCGCTATCTGTCGGCCGCGCTGTACAGCCAAAAGGAGGCGCGGCCATGAGTGTCAGGGACGCCAAAGAACAGGCTGACAAAATCCGCATTGAAAAGCTGAATCAGTCCTTTGCCCTGCGAGGCGAGGGCAAACGAAAAAATCTGGAACTGCATGTACTCGACGACATCGACCTGGCGATTCGCGAAGGTGAGTTCGTTACGATTGTCGGGCCCTCCGGCTGCGGGAAATCCACACTGCTGGATATTCTCGCGGGCCTGAACAAGGCGAAGTCCGGCGCGGTTTATATTGACGGCAAGCAAATCACGGGGCCTGCCTTGGACCGGGGTTTTGTGATGCAGCAGTACGCGCTGCTGCCCTGGCGCAGTGTACGCCGCAATATCGAGCTTGGACTTGAGGTCAAGGGTATTCCAGGTAAAAAGCGCGCTGAAATCAGCCGTCAATACATCGAGCTTGTCGGATTGCGCGGTTTCGAAAAGAGTTATCCCCACGAACTCTCCGGCGGTATGCGCCAGCGTGTCTCAATCGCCCGGTCCCTGGCCTACGATCCCGAGGTTCTGCTGATGGACGAACCATTCGCCGCGGTTGACGCCCAAACCCGCGAGCTTTTACAGGACGAACTGATGCGCATATGGGAGAAAACCGGCAAGACCATCGTCTTCGTAACGCACAGCATAGACGAGGCCGTGCTGCTGGCCGACCGCGTTGTTGTGCTGTCAACGAACCCGGGCCGTATAAAGGCGGTAATAACCGTGGACCTGCCTCGTCCTCGGAGCGCTGCGCAAGCGTCCGTCTCGGCGGACTTTGCCTGGGTGCGGAACAGGGTTTGGGAACTTCTGCACGCTGACAGTCCGGCGAAGGAACGGCCTTCAGCCGGGGCCGGAACTTCCGGCGATATGGACAACGGACGTGACGTGGCGGCGGAGATAGCCGCCGACACAGTTATATAGCAAACGGTCAAACGCCCGCCCTTTTTGAAATCAGGGGCCGGAGCTTCCGGCGGGATCGCATAGGCGCGAATTTAAGGAATGAGAAAGGTCAAAAGATTAAGACCTTGGGGCTCTGCCCCAAACCCCGCTGGGGACTCATCCCCAGACCCCTTCTTAAGAGCGTGGGTGCAGCGCTTTTTGATGCAGGTAGAGGCTTTTTAAGGATAGTCGAGCTTGCTCGATGTAAAAGGGATTGTTATTTTTTTAAGTTCGCGCTTATGAGATCTAACGATGGTTTGTTCGTTGGCCCAAA
>JAISYE010000234.1 GCA_031297485.1 Clostridiales bacterium | reverse complement strand
GTAAGCTCGGCTATCGTGGGCAAAGTCCCATAAGTGCGAACTTAAGAAAAAAATAAACAATCCCTTTTCATAAAAAGGCTGTACCTGCATCAAAAGCGCTGCGTCGAGCAAGCTCGACTATCGGGGGCCAACGAACAAACCATCGTTAGGTCCCCAGCGGGGTTTGGGGCCAACGAACAAACCGTCGTTAGGCCCCTAACGGTGAAGTGTCCGTTGGTCTTAGAACCTATCCCTTAATAGGCAAGAATGCTGATTTTGCGCCATTTCTGCATTTTAGGGCCTATTTGAAAACTAGATTCCAGCGCAAAATTGGAGCGTTTTCACCTGAAATTTTGCATTTTAAGAAGTTTTCAAACACGCCTTAGCAAATCCAGTATTTAAGCCCTTCTGCTTTATTTAGGGATAAGCCCTTAATCTTTTGACCTTCTCTTATCCTTAACTTCGCGCCAATTGGGGCGCGCAAGAGTCTCAGGGCTGTTCCGCACCCCTTCGGCGTTCCGTGCTTGCAATCTTGCGCCGCCTTGTGTAAAATGCAGGGAGACACTTCACCAACGGGAAATTCGCCGTAGGAACACCCCGGCGGGTTAGGGGCATGCCCCGCAGCCGGCGCCCGGCCCGCGGCAGCCCGTGCCGAAAGGAGTAGCTTAATGGAATCTAAATTTTTACAAGACCTGAATCCAATGCAGCAAAAAGCCGTGCTGCATACCGAGGGGCCGCTGCTGATACTGGCCGGGGCAGGTTCGGGCAAGACCCGCGCACTGACCCATAGAATAGCGTACTTGATAGAGCTTGGCGTGCCGCCCTTCCGCATTTTGGCCATAACCTTTACAAATAAGGCGGCGAATGAAATGAAGGAGCGGGTCCGCAGCATGACCGAGCGCGGCGGCGAGGTGGCGGTCAGCACGTTTCATTCCCTGTGCGTGCGGATATTGCGCCGCGAAATACACCACCTGCAATTTGGCAATAACTTTACCATATATGACGCGGACGATTCGGAAAGCCTTGTGCGCGCCTGCCTGAAGGAACTTAACCTGAACGACCGGCAATTTCCGGTCAAAAGCGTGACGCCAGTAATAAGCCGCTGGAAGGACGAGCTGGTCACAGTAAGCGAAGCCCGCAAGCAAAGCCGTGACGACGCGCGCCAGACCGTAATGGCTGACATTTACGCCATGTACCAGCGGCGGCTTGTGGAAAACAACGCGCTGGACTTTGACGACATAATCATGCGCACCATTGAGCTGTTTACGGCCATGCCGGAGGTATTGGCCAAGTATCAGGACCGTTTTAAATATATAATGGTGGACGAGTATCAGGACACAAACACTTCCCAGTACCGGCTGATATCTTTGCTTTCCAAGGGCCATGGTAACCTGTGCGTTGTGGGTGACGACGACCAGAGCATTTACGGCTGGCGAGGAGCCAATATCCGTAATATTCTGGAATTTGAGAAGGATTTCGCGGCCGCAGACTCTCACATGGGACCGGAACCTCCGGCGGGGCCGGGCGCCGGCTGCGGACCGGAACATCCGGTGGGACCGGAACATTCGGCGCCTGTGGCTGTCATACGCCTGGAGCAGAACTACCGCTCGACCCAGACAATACTGGACGCGGCGAACGCCGTTATAGCGAACAACGTCGGACGCAAGCAGAAGCTGCTGTGGACCGACAAGGGAGTGGGGGAAAAAATAGAGGTAAACATAGCGGCGCTGGACCTTCAGGAAGCGGGCTATATAGCGGATAAAATATCCAAGTCTGTGGCGGGGGGCCGGAAATATTCCGAACACGCCGTGCTCTACCGCTCGAACGCCCAGTCGCGCCTGTTGGAAGACGCGCTGTTAAACGCGAATATACCCTACCGGCTGTTCGGCGGCGTGCGTTTCTACGACCGCAAGGAGATAAAGGACCTGCTGGCGTACCTGCGGGCAGTTAACAACAATCTCGACAGCATATCCCTGACGCGCATAATTAACGTGCCAAAGCGCGGCATAGGCGGCACAACCATCGCCAGGCTGCGGGAATACGCCGAGCTGAGCGCAAAGCCCCTGTTCGACGTGCTGCGCGAGACGGAGAACATACCGGACTTGAATATACGAGCAAAAAAGATAACCGAGTTTACCGCGATGATAGACGAGTTTGCCGAATACGCGCGCGGCCATAACGTAATGGAACTCTTGGAACATATTATATCGGCCACAGGATATTTGGAGGAACTTAAGGCGGGGAAGGAACCGGACAGCCAGGACCGTGCCGAAAACGTGGGCGAGCTGGTGTCCAAAACAGCCGAGTTTGTGGAGCGCAGCCCCTCCCCGACCCTGGAGACGTTTTTGGAGGACGCGGCTCTTGTGACAGATTTGGACCGGGATTCCGGGCGGGACGACGCGGTGTCGCTGATGACCTTGCACAGCGCCAAGGGCCTGGAATTCCCCTTTGTGTTTATCGCGGGGATGGAGGAAGGCCTGTTCCCTACTTACCGCAGCATGAACAGCGGCGCGCCGGCTGACCTGGAGGAGGAACGGCGCTTGTGCTATGTGGGCATAACCAGGGCAAAGGAAAAGCTGTGCCTATCGGGAGCGCAGGCGCGCCGCAGGTTTAACGAAACAGTGTACAACGCGCCCAGCCAGTTCCTGCGTGAAATACCGGCCGAGCTGATTTTCGACTTGCACCGGCGTACCAGGAGCGAACGGGTACTGACGGTCAAAAGCCTTGAAAACCTAAAAACTCCGGAAAGGTCCCTTGTCCGTGCCGAACTGCCGGAACCGAAGAACAAGCCCCTTGACTTTGCGGCGGGCGATACTGTGGAACACAAGAAGTACGGCGCGGGCGTCGTGCGCGATATCCGCCCGGCTGGGGCGGATTACGAGGTGGCGGTTGAATTCCCTGGCGGCGGCGTGAGAAAGTTCATGGCGCACTTGGCGGGTCTTACGAGGGTTCAGCGGGATACGGAGTAATATAGGTAATATATTACTATTGACGAGCTAATAGTGAATGTATTATTATGCAAATTATTCTTGTGATTATTACGATAGGGGAATAAAATATGGAAAGCGGTTTTCTCAAAAAAAACCTGTTGAAAATGTACAGCCTGGCTTTGTACAGGTTTTTTCTTGTTATATTGGGCTTCCCGTTATTTGCCTTTGCGTTTGTCAAATATACTTTGCAATACAAAGGCAAATTTTCCAGGAATAAGGACGAAGCCGCCAGACGCCTCAGGGACGCGGGCGAGTACAGCCGCTTGGAGACTGAAATACGCGGTCAGCTGGAACGGAAGAACAGCTTCTTCAATAAAGCTGTTTCCGGCGATAAGTTTGACGCGGAACTGAAAAAAATTGTCAAGGAGCGCTTTGACGAGCTGACAGATTTGGAGGTTTCCGGCAGCGCCGCGTACTCTGAAAGCAGAACAAGCTTTATATCCTTCTTTTGCGGACTCTTTGACAATAAGGTTTTTTTGGCCTGTTCGGTTATATGCGTATTGATGTATGTCTTTGTGCTTGTTTTTGCCAACCCATATGTCAAACATATTTTTGAACGTCTTGTCATGATGTTCTTTGTTATTTTTGGCGTTACCATCCTGGTGTTTACTATTTTGCATTTTTCGCCCATGGACCCGGCGAAAAATATTCTGGGCATGTACGCCGTGCCGGAACAAGTGGAGGAATTTAACAGGGTGTACGGCTTGGACAGGCCCTACCACGAACAGCTGCTGGACACCTTTAAAAATATTTTAACCTTTAACCTGGGCAAGTCCTTTGTGGGCAGCGAGGATGTTCTCGGCGCAATCATGCGGCGCTTTCCCGTGACGCTTACGGTGACCTTCTGGTCACTGCTTATCGCAGTGGCAATCGCCATACCGGCGGGTATTTTTTCCTCCATTAAACAGTACTCGGTTTTCGATTATGTGTTTATGCTGTTTGCCCTGCTGGGGCTTTCCATACCCAACTTTTGGCTGGGGTACATGCTGGTGCTTAATTTTTCTATTAATAGCCATTGGCTTAACGCGGTGTACGACGTAAACAATTGGACGACCTTGATTATGCCCTGCATTGTGCTGGGCACCGGGCTTTCCGCCAGCGTCGCCCGCATGACGCGCTCCAGCATGCTGGAAGTCATAAAGTCCGACTACATTGTTACCGCCAGGGCCAAGGGCCTTTCCCAGCCCAAGATAATCCTGCGCCATGTGCTGGGCAACGCCATGATACCCATCGTAACCGTGGTGGGCCTGCAGTTTGGCGGTATGCTGGGCGGCGCGGCTGTTACGGAGAAGGTGTTTAATATAAGCGGTATTGGTTCCTATATTGTGGATAAACAGTTTATCCCCGACATACCCATTGTATTAGCGGGCACTGTATATGTGGCGGTTATTGTCAGCGTTGTAAATTTGTTTGTGGACATTCTGTACGCGTTCTTAGACCCGCGTATTAAATCGAAAATCAAGTCCTATTAGGAAGGCGGCGTCTTTATGAAAAACGATTCGAAAAAGCTCTACGAACAGCGGGAAAACAAACGGCGGCTTAACGCCTTTCCGGCGTATAACTCCCTGAACCTGGCGGCGGGCGCGTCGCTGGGTATATGCCTGTTCCTGCTTTTTTGCGCGTTTGACTTTAAAACCGGCGCGCTTAACACGGCGCTCACGGGTGTTTCAATGGTTTACCTGGCGCCGGCTGTTCTCGCGTTCCTCGTGGCGCTTAGAATCAAGCGCGAGATTCTGCTCCGCGGCAAAGTGGAAAATTCCACAAGGCGCATGGGCTTCGCGCTTATACTGTTCGCCCTGTCCTTTAACGTGTTCTGCGGCGTGGCAGGCTTTACGCTTATTAACTCGGGCGAGGGCGGGCGAGTGGACAAAGCCAGGTCTGTTGAATACACCCTTAGCTTTTACGCGGCCTTGGTTTCCATATCGACCATTGTTATTTCATCCTTTAATGTGTTTAAGCCCTATTTCTCCGGCTGGTTTTTTTACGGTATCGGCCTGCTGCTGCTGATTTCCGCCTTTTACTTAACGGCCGCCTTTTTGTCGAACAAGTGGGCGCGTGACAAGACAGTGGATAAACGGATGCTGCCTGTGGCGGTTATATCCCTGCTTACCGCTGTTACGGGCAATTTATTCGCCTTGTTTCTGGGTATTGTGATTATTACAAAAATCCGTTACAGCGGGAAATCCATAGAATGGATTGATATTACCAAGCGGCTTTTCAGGAATAATATGTCCATGATTGGGATGTTTGTGGTTACCTTTCTTTTGTCGCTTTCCGTATGTTCTGTGCTGACCTTTGATTATTCCGTGGCTACTGACAATAACTACCAGGCTATGCTCCTGGGTCCGTCCTTGATGTTCCCTTTCGGTACGGACGAGTTTGGCCGGTGTGTGTTTACGCGTATAGTCTTTGGCGCGCGTATTTCCTTGATAGTAGGCGTGGCCTCCACCGCCCTGCCGATTGTCCTGGGCGGGCTGCTGGGCGCTGTTGCCGGGCATTACGGCAGTAAGGCCGACAATGTTATAATGCGGGCGCTGGACGTACTGTACGCCGTGCCTGGTATTTTGCTCGCTATTGTTATAATCTCCGCCTTTGGGACCAATACAATGAATTTAATACTGGCCCTGAGTATCGGTGCTATTCCAATGTACGCCCGTACTATGCGCGCGTCGGTGCTTTCGGTGTCTAACAACGAGTTTATAGAGGCGGCCCGGGCCTGCGGCGCCAAAAATTATCAAATTATTTTAAAGCACATAGTCCCCAACTCCTTTGCGCCGATTATTGTCCGCGCGACCCTTGGCATCGGAAGCGCGGCCCTGTCCACCTCCAGCCTTAGTTTCCTGGGCCTTGGCGTGGAGCCGCACATACCGGAATGGGGCAATATATTAAAAACAGGCAGCAAATACCTTGAACAGCACCCAAATTTGGCTATTTTCCCAGGGGTTGCCATAGTGCTGATTGTTCTGGCGTTTAATTATTTCGGCGACGGGCTGCGCGACGCGCTGGACCCAAAACTTAAGTAAAGGAGGGCTTGGCCGGTGGATGAAAACGGAGAACTTCGGAATTCAAAGGGTCCTTTGCTGGAAGTGCGGAACCTGCACATGCACTATATAACGGACGAGGAGACCATAAAGGCGGTTAATGGCATAAGCTTTTCCATAGAGTCTGGGGAAAGCCTGGGGCTGGTGGGCGAAACGGGCGCGGGCAAGACCTCGGCGGCGCTGTCCATAATGCAGCTGGTGCCGGACCCGCCTGGAATAATAGTGGACGGCGAGATATTGTTCAAGGGCCGGAACTTGGTGTTTAATTCAGAGAGACGCAGCCGTCAGATACGTGGCAATAAAATTTCAATGGTTTTTCAGGACCCCATGACTGCCCTTAACCCTATAATGCCGGTGGGCAAGCAGCTTACGGAAGTCTTAATGACCCACAGGAAGATGTCCGGCGGCGAGGCGTGGGAAACTGTTAAGAAAATGATAGAAATAGTGGGTGTAAAAAGCGACAGGCTTAAGGACTATCCCCATCAATTCTCCGGGGGCATGAAGCAGCGGGTTGTTGTGCTTATGGCCTTGCTGTGCAATCCCGAGCTGCTTATTGCGGACGAGCCCACAACAGCTTTGGACGTTACCATACAGGCTCAGGTGCTGGAAATGATTCGCCAGCTGCGGGAGAAGTACAAGATGTCCCTGCTGCTTATTACCCACGACTTGGGCGTTGTAGCGGAAACCTGCGACCGTGTGGCCATAATGTACGCGGGCGAGATAGTGGAAATGGGCGGCACGGCGGATGTTTTCAACTTGCCCATGCATCCCTACACACGCGGGCTGTTTGAATCCATCCCGAGACTTGACTCGCCTGTGGACAGGCTGACGCCAATAGACGGCCAAGTGCCCAACCCCGCCGGCCTGCCCAGCGGATGTTTTTTTCATCCCCGCTGCCGCTGCCGCGCGCCGGAATGTGACAAGGTTTCCCCCGCGTACAAGGCTCAGGGCGGGCACATTTACAAATGCGTATTATAAAGGCAAAAGCGGCAGGCCAAGGGACTTAGGGGCGTGTTCACCATAGGCTCGAATTTAAGCTTGGGAAAGGTCAAAAGATTAAGACCAACGGACAGTTCACCGTTAGGGGCCAACGAACAAACCATCGTTAGGCCCCCAAACCCCCGCTGGGGACTCGTCCCCGATAGTCGAGCTTGCTCGACGCAGACCCCTTCTTAAGGGCGGCGAAGGCGTGTTTGAAAATTCCTTAGAACGCGAAATTTAGAATGAAACCGCTGTAATGATAGCCGAGCTTGCTCGGCGCTTCGGGCAAGTTTCTTGTAATCCAGTTTTCAAGCATGTTTTGCGCTACCCAAGGTTTTAAGGTTTTGCTTTTTTACGCAAAGGAGACAATCATGGAAAATTTTCTTGAAGTCAGGAACCTAAAAAAATACTTTCAGGTGTCGGGAGGCAGCCTGCACGCGGTGGACGGCGTGAGCTTCGGGATAGAGGCGGGGCGCACGCTGGGCGTGGTGGGGGAGTCCGGGTGCGGCAAGTCCACTTTGGGAAGGGTTGTGCTCCGCTTGCATGAACCCACAAGCGGCCGTATAATATTCGACGGTATGGACATAACGCTGTTTAACGCCGATGAAATGCGCCAAATGCGTAAATACATGCAGATTATATTCCAGGACCCCTACGCGTCCCTGGACCCGCGCTTTACCATTGCCCAGGCAATAGAGGAACCGCTTAAGCTGCATAAAATATACAGCACAGACGCGGAGACCAAGGCGCGTGTGCGGGAACTCATGGACATGGTGGGCGTGTCCGAGCGCTCCTTTAACGCGTACCCCCATGAATTTGACGGCGGCCGCAGGCAGCGTGTGGTTATCGCGCGGGCGCTGGCTATCGCGCCTAAGTTTATTGTCTGCGACGAGCCTGTAAGCGCCTTGGACGTTTCTGTGCAGGCGCAGATTTTAAACCTTATGATTGACCTTCAGTCCCGGCTGAAATTGACCTATATATTTATTTCACACGATTTATCGGTGGTAAAGCATATTTCAGACGACATCGCGGTAATGTATCTGGGCCAGATAATTGAAAAATCCCCCAAAAACGAGATTTTTTCAAAACCCTGCCACCCCTATACTATCGCCTTGCTGTCAGCAATACCATCTGTAAATATAAACATAAAGAAACGCCGGATTATCTTAAACGACGAAATTTCCTCGCCAATAAACATGAAGCCGGGCTGTCGTTTCGCGCCGCGCTGCCCTTTCGCGCGGGCGGAATGTTCCGAGGCCGACCCGCCTCTGACGGAAGCCGCACCTCAGCACTTTGTGGCCTGTATCCGGCACGGGGAAATTATGTCCGGTTAAGAACCCGGCGAACAAGGGCTGCACAACAACGGACATACCGTTAGGCCGTTTTTGCCGCGCTCTTTGCGGCAAAAATTCAGAGCAAGAAAATTTTAGGAGGAATTAAGAAATGAAGAAACTTTTAGCTGTTTTTACAGCGGCACTGCTGTTTGCGGCAGGCTGCGGCGCGTCCGGCGCGGGTCCGGCAGGCAACGGCCCGTCCGGGCTGGTTACCCCGCCAAGCGACGTGGAAATTGTCCTGCTGGGCTACGCGGGCCAGGAGAACGACCTTAACCTAGTGCGCGACCAGTTCTCCAAATCGGGTTTTAACGTTAGCCTTAACCTTCAGCCCGATTACGCTTCCTTTCTGACCCAGTTGGAGGCCGGCAATTACAGTTTCGCGATAAACGGCTGGACAACAGTTACAGGCAACCCCGACTACGCCGTGCGCTCACTGTTCAGGTCAGACGGCGATTATAACCGTTCCGGCATAGACAACCCTGAGGTGGACCGGCTTATCGAACTGGCCGCGTCCCAAACCCCGCAGGATTATGTGGCGACCTATAAGGAACTGGAGAATGTACTGGTAACTCAAAACGCCTACATTATCCCGCTGTACGCGAACCTTAAAACTCAGGCTTTTAACAAGGAGCTTTTAAAGCCGGGTTCCGTGCGGCTGTCCAAATCCCGCTCCATGGTTTGGGAAGATGTGGACTATGCGGATGAATCAAAACGCGACACCCAGCCGCTGCAGCTGTGCCAGTCGACTTCCACCCTCACGTCCCTGGACCCTGTCAAGGGCAACGACGGGTCTATTAATATGCTTAACACAAATATGTACGTGCGTCTTGTAAACCTTACGGACGACGACAAGGTTACGTCGGAAGGCTCGCTTTCCTACCAGAACGTAATTGCCAGCGGCAACTCGGACTATTATTTCGTGCTGCGGGACGACATAAATTTCGCTAAAGTTGAAAACCGCGAGGCTGTGGATACCGGTGAGCGCGTAGGCGCGGAGGATGTGGTGTTCTCCCTTAAGCGCGCCAATAACAAGGATTCTGTGCCCAACCACAGGACATACAGCCTGCACGGCAGTATGAAGGAGATGGAAATTGTCACCGATATTTCGGCGCTGGACTCTGTAACCGAATCCGGTACGGACCTGACCCTGCGCGACGCACTGGAAAGCGCCACCCCAACAGCTATCAAGGAGCTTACTGACGACAAAACAAAGGTTGACAACGCGGCCGGCGTCTATCAGGTTGTAAAAGTTACCACCAATATCCCGTTCCCCCAGGTGCTTAATTACCTTGCCCATCAGTCCGCGGGCATTGTCAGCAAGTCCCAGGTAGAGGCTGTAAACACTTACGATTTAAGCGCCTATGACGTGACGAAGGATATTGCTTACGGCGACCAATCCACCATAACCGAAGGCGCCACATACGACAATACGCTTTACGCCAGCGGGCCATATATCGCGCTTTATAAGAACGATTATGAGATTATCTTCCAGCGCAACCCCGGTTATATGCCCAGCACGGTCCATTACCCGAAGATTAAAACCGTTGACATGAACTTTATAGCGGACAGTGACGCGCAGCTTTCGGCGCTGCGCAGCGGTGAAATTTACGCGCTGTATTCTGTTCCGGCGGGCAAGTATGACCTTGTAACAGGCGACCCGAAACTTTCCCTGCAGGAGATTCCCAGCAACGCCGTACTGTACATGCTTTCCAATATCAACGGTTCGATGTCAGACCTTAACTTGCGTCTGGCACTTATGTACACTATTAATCAGGAGGATTTCCTGGCCTTCTACCAAAATAAATATTTCAGGGCCTTTACTACCCTGTCGCCCCTGGTCAACACTGGCAACGTGCTTACTCAGGATTACGAAAAGGCTAACGAATACCTGAAAGCATATATTGAAAGCAGGTAGAGTCTGGCACTAAAGTAATTTGCCAAAGTCAAACCCTAAAACCAACGGACACATCCGTTGGTTTTTTCTCGTGGAATAAAATGGAGGGTTATATGTCATTAAACTGGATTATACTCACACACGAAAACATCTTCTAAAAAACTTTCAGTGTTTTCGTGTGTGAGCAACCAACAACCGGCGTGTAAAGTGCATTTCTTTTCGCGCCTTAGGATAACTGATTCCTTTCCACAACATCAGCGGACGGCGCGTAATCCTCCGGTAAATCTGAATATCCGTTTTCTATGCTATAGCAAAACAATCCTCGTTCGCGATTTTTGAAGATTCCGAGTGACTTGTCAATTACCCTGCCATAAGCTCCTGTACGGAGTATGCGATTATTTTGCCCAAAATATCAGCGAAGCGTTTAACGCGAAAAGTGGCAGTAAAAGGATGAAGGAGGTCCTGGATAATATGGAAGATACTTTTTTTGACTTGTGGAGCGCCGTGGAGGAAAGAGGTGAGGTGCGAGGCAGGCAAGCAGAGAAGCAAGCGGTAGCGGTAAACCTTTTAAGAAATGGTATGGCCGTAGAGTTTATTGCCTCTGTAACCGGGCTTCCCAAAGAGCGTATTACGGAACTTGCCGTTGGAATTTAATCTCCTGTGCGGAGTATGCGATTATTTTGCCCAAAATATCAGCGAAGCGTTAAACGTGAAAAGCGGCACTAAAAGGATGAAGGGGCCGGTGGATAATAAGGGGCAGCCAGATACCGGCAGGTCTGCCCTTGACAGCCGGTCTTTGGCTCTATATACTGGATGTGTCTTAATCCATAGTTCCCGCAAACATTCTTACTACACGCATTAAACCGCTTATTTTCAAGGATGTATGAAATGTGTAGCGCAAATTATTTTTCACTACACATTTTATGAAAAGCCCTATTTAGTCAGGTTTCGGGCTTGTAGTGAGAAAAAAGGTCGGGGACTAAGGTTAATTGGACGATTCCCATTGTGAAAGGAGATGTTTTGGATGTTGGTCGGAATGGTGATTGTGGTTTAAAACCGAATATCGGCATACGTCTAAGAACCGGATAAGTCTTTCGCGCTTCT
>JAISYE010000233.1 GCA_031297485.1 Clostridiales bacterium | reverse complement strand
TACCACCCAATTTTGAAATATACTCACACACGAAAACATCTTCTAAAAATCTTTCAGTGTTTTCGTGTGTGAGCAACCAACAACCGGCGTGAAAAGCGCATTTCTTTTCACGCCTTAGTATAATTTGTGCGGCGTCACAAATTGCTATCAGCTCATTTGGACCGCCACCTATCACTGCGGGGTTTTCCGCTGTATGTTTACCGCCACAGGCTTTGTTTCCGCGACGCGCCAATTTTTATGGGCGCGCGTAATATACGCGTAGGCGAGGGCGGCGCCGGCTACGCCCGAGGCGAAGGCCGCGAGCGCCCGCGCGTCCCCCAGGCTCCAAGCGGCGGCATAGCCCAGGGCTATTCCCGCCATAAACCCGGCGCAGGGCAGGCCGTACATAATAAGGGCCGCCTTTAAAAAATTCCCGGAGGTAAGCTCTATGCTCACCTCGTCGCCTATTGCCGCGCCGCAGGCGTTTACCGCGTCCACCAGCATTTCGGCTTCCCCGTCGCCTGCTCGGCAGGCGCCGCATTTGCCGCAGGCGGCGCTTCTTGTCATCCGCACGGTGACCACGCCCAAGCCCGGGCCATCGCTTAGGCCTATGACTTTCCCGCTTTCGCTCATTGCTCATCACTCCTGTTGTACGGTCTAAAAGTACCCATGCGAAAATACTATATATAGTATTAAATTTCAAGAGGGATAATTATGGTAATGGGCGGAAAGCGGTACGCAGGGGCGCGGCGGCGGGACCGGTTACGGCTTAAGAAGGGGCGCTGGGGCGAAAGGGCGCTGGCGCGGGGGTTGGCAGTTATTCTTATAATATCAGCCGCCGCGTATGTGGTAAACAAACTGGCGGGGCCTGGCAAAAAGGTAGAGGCTCCTTTGGAGGCGGTGGCGGCCTTTCAGATTCCCATAAAAACGCTGCGGGAGCTTTTTTATCTTTCTAAAAAATACGACGTTTACTTTCCGGAGCTTTTGACGCTGTATTCAGTGGAAAACGGCTTTTACCCTGCCAAGACAGTTTCGCCGGTTTTGGCGGACTTAGAGCGGCAGTTTATATTTAACTACGAAAAAATAAAGGGGCAATATTCCGAGAAGGAGCTGGCGCCCTATTATGGTGTTATCGCAGGGATATTGGAGGACATGAAACGTTTTCCGGTGTATGACCCTGCGGTTACGGCCGCGGAAGCGCAAACAACGTCCGGCGCGGGGTACATGTACGGCGACAGCTGGGGCGGGGAGCGGGCGGAGCAAGGGGGCGGCACGGACATTTACGACCGGGAAAACCTGCGCGGGAGGCTTCACGTATTAAGCGCCACGGACGGCATGGTGGAAAAAATAGGCTGGAACGAGGCCGGGGGGTATCACATGGGGATACGCGCGCCAAGCGGCAGCTATTATTATTATGCTTATTTTGACAGTTTCGCCGACGAGCTTGCCCTGGGCGCGCGTATTACGGCGGGTCAGCTGCTGGGGTACATGGGCGCGTCCGGCGGCCCGGGCAGTCTGTCGCAAGTACGGCTGCGCTTTGGCATATCGCCCGCCACGAGTCTCAAGAGGGATTTTTGGATAAACCCTTACGCGTTCCTGCGATTTCTGGAGGAAAGCGGCCAGTGGCTCGCGCTTGCCGCTTCATAGAGAGGGTTTATTGCTTGGGAAGGTCAAAAGATTAAGACCTTGGGGCTCGTTCCCATTGGCACGGACTTAAGGAATGGGGAAGGTCAAAAGATTAAGACCTTGGGGCTCTGCCCCAAACCCCGCGGGGGATTTCGCCCCCAGACCCCAACTTAAGGGCGGCTAGTGCGGCGCTTTTTGATGCAGGTTGAGGCTTTTTAAGAAAAGGGACTGGTTATTTTTTTCTTAAGTTCGCGCTTATGGGGGCGGGGGCTGCCCGCCCATTTGCAGGAATAGGCTTTATTGCTGGTCTGCCGCATTTATCGCGGCGACGAAGAATCCTTGATTTCTGCGTTGTCGTTCTCGAAACTAACGCTGTAGTGTTAAAAGGCGAACTGCAAGGCAGTGACAATCTCCTGTAAAAGGGAATTGAACACAAAATTGAGCACAAGGTAGAGCGCCCCGGCGAAACATGCGACGTTTATAAGGCGCGCGATATTTTTATCGGGTGTCAGCAGCGAATCAATAATGGTTTCAAGGCACGCGATAAAAACAATTTGGCCGATAAGAACAAAAATTTCCCCCACCATAAACAAAGGCCCCTTTTTTACAATTATATGATATAATAGGCCGAAAAATACAGTACAATCTATGAATTCGAATGATGAATTCGAAATTAATGAAAGCGAGCGGATAAATTTGAAGAAAACGGTGAAAGGTTTGTTGGCTGCGGCAGCGCTGGTGGCAGTGCCGGCTGCGGTAAACGCGGTTATTTTCAAGCGCGCGCAAAAACGCGCGCGGCGTGAGAACGAAAAAAGCTACAAGTGGCGGCATGGCAAGGTGCGGTACACTGTAACCGGCGAGGGCGAGCCGCTGCTGCTGGTGCATGGTATGTACCCTGGGGCGAGCCTTGCGGAATGGGATAAATGCGCGGCGTCCCTGGCGCGGCACTGCAGGGTTTACGCGCTGGACCTGCTGGGCTTTGGCTATTCTGACAAGCCGGCCATATCATATTCGGCCTACTTGCAAGTCATGTTGATAAACGACTTTGTGCGCCAGGTAATAGGCCGGCGTGTCACGGCGGCAGCGCCGGGCGGCAGCGGGGCGCTTGTGGCCATGGCCTATTATTTTGAGCCGGATTTGTACGGTAAGATGCTGCTTATTTCCCCTACCGGGATAGGCGCGTCCGGCCGGAAACTGCCCAGAAATGGGGATACGTGGCTTAAATGGCTGCTGGACACGCCGGTAATAGGTACAAGCGTGTACAATTTCATTTGTTCCCGCGCTAGGATAAATGGCTTTTCGCGTACTCCTGGGGACGAGAACTATTATTCGGCCCATTACGGAGGCGCTAACGCCAGGTTTTCCCTGGCCGCGCTGCTGACGAATTTTATGAATGTCTGCGTGGAACATGTCCTGCCGAAAATAAACATACCCCTGCGTGTGCTGTGGGGCTCGGCGAACACAGCGAATACGGCGGACAGCTTTGAGCTTATTAAAAGATTATGCCCCCAGGCGGAGCTTACGGTTTTTAAAGACGCCGGCGAACTCCCTCATATGGATAATCCAAGGGCGTTTTGTAATTTGTGCAGGGAATTTATTTGAGGCTGATTATCACATCAATTAAAAAAGGCTACGCCCGGCGCAGCCTTTTTGTGGTCATTATTGTTTGTATAACAGCGCAGCAGAAAGCCGCGCGGGTAATTCCAAACACTACAGCACAAAATGAAAAAACCGCAGCACGTCCATGTAATTGTCCGCCGCAAAACTTACGGTCTTTTCCCCAGCGTGCGCTGCGCCGGGGAAGTAGGCGGCCCTAAACGCGTGTGGGTGTTCCTTATACTTGACGGATACGTCAAAGCGCTCCGGCAGTTTCAATAGGCAGTCCGCGCCTTTGTTTTCAAGGGCTCGCCGCATGGTATCCTCTATGGCCGCCAGCGCGTCCGAAGGGTGCATAGAGGTGACCGCGCCCCCCGCGCCGGTGTTAGTCGCCACAGTGGCTATGCCGGGCGCCAAAGCCCGGGCATGTGCGCACAACGCCGCGTCGCCGCTTAAAAATATCACCGGTATGCCCAGCATGGCAGCAATATAGCCATGAATAAGGAACTCGCTTGTACGGACACCGTTAATGGTCAGTTCGTCAATTGCCGTGGACATTGTATGAGCCAGCGGATTGCCGTCGCTGTGGGCCGGGGAATGATACCCGACAAAGGCCAGGGCGTCATAGCCTTCGTCCAGCCCGCTTACCATACTAAACGGGCTGCCGCTCCACCCGCGGTGTATTGTCACGCCTTCCGGAAGCCCGTCAGGTATGATATTGCGGGCCGAATCGTGAGCGTCCTTTACGCGTATGGCGGACGCCCCGCCCGCCTTGGCCCCTTTGCACGCCGCCGCAGCTTCGCGGGTCATCTGCCCGCGGAAATAATCGTACCAGCGGCCGCCTCTGTCGTAATCCGTCTCGTCCCAGTGGGCGATACCGGCTGCGCCCTCTATATCGCAGGATATAAATACTCTCACAGTTACACCCTCCCCAAGTACTCGCCTGTGCGCGTGTCTATCTTTACTTTTTCACCCACGCTGATAAACAAGGGGACGTTAATTATCGCCCCGGTTTCCACTGTGGCGGGCTTAGTCGCGCCTGTGGCCGTGTCGCCCTTAAAGCCTGGGTCTGTGTCTGTTATTAGCAGCTCCACAAAATTCGGCGGCTCTATACCAAAGATGTGGCCGTTGTGCTCCAAAATCTTGACCATTTCATTTTCTTTGACATATTTTAGCGTATCGCCCACGTCCGACGCGTTAAGGGCGGTCTGCTCGAAACTTTCAACATCCATAAAGTGAAACAGGTCGCCGTCAGAGTACAGGTACTGCATATCCTTGCGGTCTATATGCGCGCGGGACATCTTTTCACTTGGCCGAAACGTGCGTTCTGTTATACTGCCTGTTATTAAATTGCGAAGTTTTGTGCGTACAAACGCCGCCCCCTTGCCAGGCTTTACATGCTGAAATTCCACAACAACAAATATGTCTCCGTCTACCTCTATGGTCGCGCCGTTCCTAAATTCACTTGCCGAAATCATAATGCTCCTCCTTAATATTTAAAGAACCCGACGAACAATAACCCTTGGACAAATCGCCGCAACGGACAGTTCTAGGCGAAAATTCCGGGCTACCCCCATAAGCGCGAACTTAAGAAAAAAATAACCAGTCCCTTTCCCTAAAAAGCCTCCGCCTGCATCAAAAGCGCCGCCCTCGCCGCCCTTAAGAAGGGGTCTGCGTCGAGCAAGCTCGACTATCGGGGGCCAACGAACAAACCATCGTTAGGTCCCCAGCGGGGTTTGGGGCAGAGCCCCTAACGGTGAACTGTCCGTTGGTCTTAACCTTTTGACCTCCCCCCATTCCTTACCGTCCCTTTCCCTAAAAAGCCTCTGCCTGCATCAAAAAGCGCCGCCTCCTCCGCCCTTAAGAAGGGGTCTGCGTCGAGCAAGCTCGACTATCGGGGATGATTCCCCAGCGGGGTTTGGGGCAGAGCCCCAAGGTCTTAAGGTCTTAAGCCCTTAAGCCCTTAAGCCCTTAACCTTTTAACCTCGCCCATTCCTTAACTCCGCACCAATGGGGGCACCCCAGGTTTCGCCTGCTAAAACTACCTTACCAGCGGCGAGGGATGCCTTGACGTCAATAACGCGCTGGTTGCGCGAGCCGCGGAAATCCAGCGCTAGAGACCGCTGCGGCTCCATGTAGGGCCCGTCCACAATGTAGTCGCTGTTTTTTAAAAGTTTCCCCGTCTCCAACCTTGGCAGTAGTTCTTCCCAAAGATATCCGGTATAGGTAATAACGGACAACCCTGCGGCTTTCGCGGAGGCGGCCAGCGCGCCGGCCTCCTCCGGCTGTTCAAAAGGCTCGCCGCCAGTTATCGTCAGCCCTTCCACAAGGGGGTTCCGCAGCGCCTTCGCTGTTATTTCCGCAGGATCCGCCTCACGCCCGGCCATAGGGTCTTGCGCCTCTGGATTGTGACAGCCCGCGCAGCCGCGGCGGCACCCTTGGACAAATACCGCCAGCCGTATGCCCGGCCCGTCTGTCACGGATTCCTCAATAATTTCCGCTATTCTGAGGGTCAAGCCCATGTTTTACGCGCTCCTTTAATTCCGCTAGTTTCGCGTTGTTGAATTTTTCAATCGAACTGACCAGATAACCCGTTATCCGCCGTATCCTCTGGAACGGAACCCCCTCCTCCTCTTTTCTGCCGCAAACCGGACATTGGTCGTCAATAACTCCGGTAAACCCGCAAACAGGGTCGTGGTCCACCGGATGGTTTATACTGCCATACCCTACGCCCGATTCCTTCATGAAACGGATAATCCGTGTAAACGCCCGCTGATTCTTGACCAGGTCCCCGTCTAACTCCACATACGTGATATGCCCCGCGTTGGTTAAAGCGTGATACGGAGCCTCAAGCCGGATTTTATCATAGGCGGAAATATGGAACCCCACGGGAATATGAAAACTATTGGTGTAATATTTTTTGTCCGTAACCCCTTTAATCGCCCCGAAAAGAGCCTGGTCCAGCAGCGCGAACCTTCCGGAAAGCCCCTCGGCCGGTGTGGCGATTAGCGTGAAGTTTAGATCGCGCTTCTCCGATTCCGCATCCATCCTTTTCCGTATGTGCCCGATAATGTCCAACCCTAGCTGCTGGGCTTCTTCCGATTCCCCGTGGTGCTTGCCGGTCAGCGCCGTCAGAGCCTCGGCCAGCCCGATAAAGCCTACGGAGAGCGTGCCGTGTTTCAGCACATCCCCTACTGTGTCCTCTATGGAAAGCTTGTCCGAACCAAGCCATACCCCTTGCCCCATAAGGAATGGGAAATTTCGGACTTTCTTGGCCGACTGAATCTTAAAGCGTTCCAAAAGCTGGTCGATAATAAGGTCGATTTTTTTGTCCAGCTCGCGGTAGAACCATTTCCGGTCACCCAGCGAACGCAGTGCAATCCTGGGCAGGTTGACGGAGGTATAACTCAGGTTGCCGCGCCCGAAAGTAACCTCGTTTTCCCGGTCGTAAACATTGCTTATAACGCGGGTGCGGCAGCCCATGTAGGCCACTTCGGTTTCCGGACGGCCCGGCCTGTAGTATTGCAGGTTAAAAGGCGCGTCTATGAAGGAGAAATTGGGATACATGCGTTTCGCGCTTACCCTGCAGGCCAGTTCGAACAGGTCATGGTTAGGCTCTCCCTCGTTGTAGTTGACGCCTTCCTTTACACGGAAAATGTGTATTGGGAAGATAGGCGTCTCACCGGCGCCCAACCCGGCATCCAGTGTCAGCAGCACGTTTTTTATGACCATCCTTCCCTCGTCGGATGTGTCAAGACCGTAGTTGATGGATGAAAAAGGCGTTTGCGCCCCGGCCCGGGAGTTCATTGTGTTAAGGTTATGCACCAGCGCCTCCATAGCCTGATAGACCGCCTGGTCCGTTTCGGCAAGGGCGTTTTTCCTGGCAAATTGCCGGGCTTTTTGCGCCGCGCTTTCGGACAGACCCAGCCGAAGCACGGCTGTTTCGGCCTCCTCGTACTGGGGGCTTTCGGTTATAGCGGGGGCTAGGCCCGATTGTATCAGTCTGGCGGAATATGCTTCCACAAATCCCGCCGCATCCTGTCCGCCCATTATATTTGTCAGGTTTTCGGCTTCCGTGGCAGTGGCCGCGATTGCTTCCAAGAAGCGCGCCATATTTTGGCGGTAGCGTTTTCGGAAGGTTTTTTTTACGCCTTGGGCCAGGGCGTAATCGAAATTGGGGATGCTTTGGCCGCCGTGCTGGTCGTTCTGGTTGGACTGTATGGCGATACAGGCCAAGGCGGAATAGGAGCTTATCTCGGAGGGCTCGCGGAGTTTGCCGTGCCCTGTGCCGAAACCGTCTTTAAACAAGGTGACAAGGTCTATTTGGCAGCAAGTTGTAGTGGTGGTCAAAAAATCCAGGTCGTGTATATGGATATCGCCTGTGCTGTGGGCCTTGGAATGTTCGGGTTTTAAAACCGCGGCCTGATAAAATGCCTTGGCCCCTTCCGAGCCGTATTTAAGCATGGTTCCCATAGCGGTGTCGCCGTTGACATTGGCGTTTTCGCGCTTCACGTCGCTGTCCTTGGAGGAACTGAACGTGATGTCCTCAAAGACTCTCATAAGCCGGGTTTTGCTTTCGCGGACCCGTGTCCGCTCGGCGCGGTAAAGGATATACGCCTTAGCTACCTGGCTGTAGCCCTCCTTCATCAAGATTTCCTCCACCAAGTCTTGGACCTGCTCCACAGTTGGCGAGGTATCGTATCTGAAATAGGCTTCCTCTGTGACAAACTCGGCGAGCTTGGCGCAAAGGGCGTCGCTGGCTGGTTCCCCTTTGGAGATAAAAGCTTTTTTTATGGCCTGCGCGATTTTGTCCGGATTAAAGGAGGTTCTTCGCCCGTCCCGTTTAATTATCTCCGCGATGGCCGTTCTCTCGGCTGTTGCGTACACTTGTATTTTCCCCCCTCTTAAAAAAGAGCAAGAAATATATGCCCCTTTATAATGCGTATTGGTTTTGTCAGGATATTACGTTATAAGGGATTTGTCAATGCGTAATTTATGATTCTGCCCCCGATAGTCGAGCGTGCTCGACGCAGCGCTTTTGACGCGGGTACAGTCTTTTCAAGAAAACGCCGCCCTTTTTGCCGGAAACGGCTGGTCCCATCCCGCACTTGCGGAAACGCGCGCGGGGTGGTATGATTCTAAATATGGACATGTACGCCAAGCAGTTAAG
The DNA here is from genome assembly GCA_031297485.1 of Clostridiales bacterium. GTDB lineage: Bacteria > Bacillota > Clostridia > Lachnospirales > JAISYE01 > JAISYE01. The sequence goes on along the minus strand of JAISYE010000233.1, from coordinate 11,824 downwards.
GAGGATCACCCATGGCTACAATGATATTGGTAGAGGATGAGAGTTTCGAGCGCGATTCGCTGAAAAATTACATCAATTGGAGCTTAATTGGCGTTAAAATCATTGGCGAAGCTGCTAACGGCGCGCAGGGCTTTTCCCTTGTGATGGACCTGCGGCCTGACATTGTACTTACCGATGTAAAAATGCCGGTAATGGATGGCATAGAGCTTTCACGGAAGATACGCGGCTTTTCGCCGGAGACAAAGATATTGTTCCTCAGTTCCTATGACGATTTCGAATACGCCAAACAAGCCATCGACTTAGCCATACAAGCCTATGTCATGAAACCGGTAAACGAAGGGGAACTGCTGCGGGTTGTTAAAAAAGCGGCGGACGAGGTAATGGAGAAGGCCCTGGAGCAGTGGATGTACGACAAAATAAAAAATGACCGCGCGATAAGCCAGGACCTGGCCAGGCAGGCGCTGGTCAACAGGGCGCTGACGGGCCTTCCCATAGCCGCCGAACACGGGCGCAACCTTGGCTTGGAATGGCTGTGCTCGCCCTCTGAATGTCTATGTCTTTTTTTGAGTTTTTATGACGCGCAAAAAATCGCGTCTATAGACGAAAGGCTGGAGACCCTTAACCGTGATTGCGGAAGGGTTTGCACCCAGTCCATAAGCGCGTGTTTAAACTCGGGGACAATGATAACACTGTGCGCCGTAACGCCGGACACCTCTGAAGCGGACATATACCGCGTCCGCCAAATGCTGGGGCGGTTTTTCGAAAATATGGGCGTGGCAAACGCTCGCGTGGAATGGGCGCGGAGTACGGAAACCCTCAGAACACCCGCGGACCTGTACGAAACCTTGCGGAGGCGCGGCGTCGGGTCCGGCCCGCCCGCCCATTCGGAGGCTGTTTCCGGCAAAAAGTTTCAAGCCGCAAAGAACAAGGAGCAAATCGCCCGGGAGACAAAGCAGCTTATAGACGCGGAATATCACCTGCCGCTTACCTTGGAGTCTATCGCGCGCAAACTGCACTTTACGCCTAATTATATAGGTATTGTGTTCAAGTCAGTTGAAAAAATAAGCGTAAACCGTTATTTGATGAACGTGCGGATGGCAAAAGCCGCGGAACTGCTGTTAGACGAAGCCCTCTCCTTGGATGACATAGTGGAAAAATGCGGATTTGCGAGCATTACTTATTTTTATACCGCCTTTAAAAAAGAGACAGGCGTGACGCCGGGGGAATTCCGCCAGTTATCCGCTGGGAGGCGGGCGCGGTGAGGCTGTCGAGACCGCGTTATTTCGAGTTTATGCGGAATGGAATGAAATTCCGTACACAGTTGGCTGTTGCTTTTGCGACAGTAATTTGTTTTATCATAGTCACTGTGCTGATGATTATGCACAGTATTTTACGGGACAGTTACCGCCAGCGGGAAAGCGTTGTGCTGGAAACTTACGGGCGCCAGGTCGCCAGCAATATAGACAGCCGCATGTACTATTTTCAGCTGTACCTGCGGCTGCTGGCCTCTGACCGCAACTTGTCCTTCGCTATGGCAAACGAGAATTTTACTTATGTGACGAATATGCTGGAGCGGGCCACCGCCGAGTTCCGGAAGCTGAACACGGCGCGGGTGGCCAGCATACGTCTGTACCGGAACGGAATTTACAGCGCGGTTGACGGGTTAGGGGACATAAGGGCCATATTCGGCGAGTTTAAACCTGGCAGCGTGGCGTATACGGAAAACTTCCTGGTAACCGGCGCTTATTTAAACAGCCGCAACGAAAAGGTCTTTTCCCTCTTTCAAAAGGTATACCAGACCAACGCGGCGCGGGAGTATTACATTGAAATGTGCGTATATGAAACCGAGCTGTACGGTTTTTTTAACGAGGCCCTTAAGGGTAACCGGACTTTTTTGTTTAACGGCGGCAAGCTGATGTCCGCAAGCGACCGCCGGCAGTTCGGCGGCCTGCTGTACGGCAGCCGGGCAAAACGCAGCTTCGGGGTTGACCGGGACGACGTATCCATACCCGAAAGCGCTATTCTGGTGACGGTAACAGGCAGGTTTGGCTTTAACACTGTAATAGAGACGGATGAGGAGTATCTGGAACGCGGCTATACGCAAATGCTTTCGCGCATGGTGCCCGTGCTTGCGGTTGTGGCTGCTATAGCCTTTACCTTTGTGGTTTTTATATCGGCTGGTTTTAACAGGCGTTTAAAGATATTACAGGAAAAAATAGCCGAAATAAGCAGCCCGAACCTGACGAAGGCGCTGCGCATGGGGGGACGCGACGAGTTCGGCATGCTGGCGGAGGAGTTGGACAGCACGAGGAAGCGCATTTTAGGGTTAATCGCGCAAAACAACAGCGCCAACGAGATGATGCGGGTAGCCGAGATGAGCGCCTTACGCGCGCAGATAAACTCACATTTTCTTTTTAATTCGTTGTCGTCCATTAAATGGCTTTCGCTGCGCAACGACAGCGCGTTGTCCGAAGCGCTGGACAGTCTCGCCCTGTTCCTGCGCTACGCCCTTGCCCTTAACGAGAACATGGTGCCTTTATCCAGTGAGGTCAAGCACTTGGAAGCCTATGTATACTTGCAAAAGCTCCGCTATAGAGATACCCTTAATGTTCACATTGACATAGAGGAGGATTTGCTTGAGTGCAAAACCGTAAAACTGATTTTGCAGCCCCTTGTGGAAAACGCGATAGGCCACGGCACACGCGGGGACGAGACTCCCCTTAACATAACGCTTTACAGTTCCGCCGACGAGACCTTTTATTATCTTATTGTGGAGGACGACGGCAACGGCATGGCGCCGGACCGCGTCCGAGACATTCGCGCCGAAAAGCCCGCAAAACGCGCGCGGGTGGGATATGGTCTAAGAAACGTAATGGAACGGGTACGCGTCAGCACCGGCGGCCTGGGCAACGTAACGGTGGAAAGTCAGGAAAATGTAGGCACAAAAATCACGATTAGGCAGTTGATTTTGCCACAATGAATGAGTTTGTCCGCAATTTTGGAGAAATTGATATATGGTGAATTTGGGTATTTCTCGAAACTAATCAGTTCGCAAAAGGATTGTGAACTTCCTGCACCCGTTTCGGACGAGTACAACTCGCTGTTTGCCGCCTTATCAAAGTATTATATCGGCAGTTGCGGGGCGGGCTGACCCTGCCCCTATACGCAATACCGCAGGGGCGGGGTAGTGGACGATGGGAATCGTCCCGAAAACCATCGGGCGGATAGCCACTACGAGAATCCCTAATGGGGTCAGTAGGGGCGGGGTCAGCCCGTCCCAACAAATTTTATCCGCTAAGGCGTATTTGAAAATTCCTTAGAGCGCGAAATTTCGAATAAAACCGCAGCAATGATAGCCGAGCTTGCTCGACGCTTCGCGCTGCGTCGAGCAAGCTCGACTATCGGAATCTAGTTTTCAAACACGTCCTAGGGCCTGTTTAAAAACTTGATTCCAACGCAAAATTGGAGCGTTTTCACTTGAAATTTCGCGTTCTAAGGAGTTTTCAAACACGTCCTAAATAAATTACCAAAGTCAACAGGTTAACCTGCTGACATTGGTTTACATATACCACCCTCCAGCACCCTTGCGGCGCAGCTTCCCGCGAAGGGCTATTTCCCGCGTCTTTTATGCTCCGTGTGAGTCCTGCCGCCGCCCGAATCATTATATTTGCGGGCGCTTTTTACAGGAATATACTTATATATAACGTAGGATATTACAGACAACACCACAATTATAGCAAGCGACGGAATCCACATGCGCGAATCAGGGTCAATAACGCCGACGCCAAACAAAGTAGCGGAAACAATGCCGGGCACCGAGCCGATCATGCCGGCGATAAAATATTTGTGGAATGGCATTTTAAGCGACCCCAGATATATGCTTACCACGTCGCAGGATATAGGCAAGACCCTAAGGTAATAGGAAACAAACCAATCGTTTTTGCGCTGATTTTCAGTGATTTCCTTAATCTTGGGGTGTTTTGCAATCAGCTTGTCCGCATAGTCCGCCCCTGAAAACATCCCAATCCAGTATGAGACTGTTATAGTCAGCGCAATGCCCAAGGTATTAATCAGCAAGGCGGGGACAATTGGGAAAACGCAGCCCACCGCGCTATTGAGGACGCTAACCGGCAGAAACACAGAAAAACTTTTCAGAACATACAGCGCCGACAAAAATAACAGCGCGAGAAAATAATTGCTCGGCATATAGGACAAAAGAACTTCCAGGGTAAACTCACCCTTTACAATTAAAAACAACACCGGCAATGTCACCATTATAACAATGGGCGCTGCCTGAAGAATGGCTTTGATTTTTTTATTTTTATTGCCAAATATATGTTCCACAGTACACACCCCTTTATATGGATTGAAACTACAATAACGGCGCAAGAAAGCGCATAAGCCCTTGAAAAAGAGTGTGGAAGCGCCTGCCGTTACATTCCCGCTCTGTAATCAAGCGGCAGCGTTTAAGCGTGTTTATAAAATCGCCGTGAATTTCCTTAACAATAGCTTTCTTATACAAGCAAACCCCACATTCGAAGCACAAATACAAGCTTCTGTAATCCAAATTGGCGGTTCCCACCGTGGCTACGTTGTCGTCAGACACGAAAGTTTTCGCGTGTATAAATCCGTCTATGTATTCGTACACCTTCACACCTGCCCTGATCAATTCCAAATAATAAGACTTTGTTACCATATGGACATACTTCTTGTCCGGACGCTGGGGTGTGACTATTCTGACGTCCACGCCGCTTTTCGCCGCGAGCGATAAGGCGGAGAGCATATTTTCATCCAAAACAAGGTAGGGCGTATTGATATAAATATAATCCTTGGCGCTGCATATAACCTGCATGTAGACGTTTTCGCTGATTCGCTCATTATCCAGCGGGCTGTCCGCATATGGCTGAACAAAACCTTCCCCGCCCGCGTTTCTATTCTCCGGCGGGGCCGGACCGTTCGGCTGGGGATAGAATAACGAAAAATCCTCGTCTGTTTTTGTGCAAACACTCCAAATCTGCAGGAACATCAAGGTAAAACTCCATGCCGCCTCACCTTCCACCTGAACAGCCGCGTCTTTCCAATGGCCGTATTTATCCAGAGCGTTTATATACTCGTCCGCTATGTTAATGCCGCCCGTAATGGCTATTTTACCGTCTATAACCGCTATTTTGCGGTGGTCGCGGTTATTTTGCTTGGCCAATAAAATCGGCCGCATGGGATTGAACACAACGCCTTTTATGCCCATTTTCTCCAGCCTTGTGGTGTAATCCTTGGGCAGCAGCAGCAAACAGCCCACATCGTCGTATATAATACGCACGTCAACGCCGGCGGCCGCTTTTTGTTTAAGTATTTCAAGGATTGTATTCCACATAATACCGGCGTGGATGCTGAAATATTCAAGGAAAATATACTTTTCCGCTTTTTTGAGGGCTTCTATAATGGCCTCGAATTTAACCTCGCCCGGTGTCAAGTATTTTGCGTCTGTGCGTCCATATACGGGAAACCCCGCAAATCTTTGCAAATATTGTATCTGCGTCCTGTTTTCAGGCAGTTTTTCACACGCGTCTTTATAATAATCGCCCGGCCAACGAAATAAATCCCTGCATTTTTCGTTGGCCCGCTTAAAATCCTCTTGAAATTGCTTCATTGAGGCTTGATAGTTGAAAAATATATATAATGACCCCCCGAATATAGGGAAGGACAGTATCAACATTATCCATATCAATTTATAAGCGCCGTTGGCGCTTTCGCCCACAATATACAAGGCCACCAAAATACTAACGATTGTCAGCCCGTATTCAATCAAAACCGATATCCTGCTGCCGTTTATTATCAAAAGGACAAACATTACAAGCTGCAAAACAAGCGAACATATAACCAATAGTCGCCTGCGTATTAGTATTCTGTAGAGTTTTTTTGGCATATTTCCCCTGCAACCTCCTCATCTGAATTAATATAACATAGGCAGTGAAAAAAAGAAAGGGCTTGCAGGGGTGGGGAAGGGGGTGTTTCGAAATTTGGGTGGGGCGGGGAATGAACGGCTTTCCTTTTTCCTAAAAGCTGAAAAAACAGAGGGCGAGGGAACGGCAGGGGTTCAGAAAAAACAGCTGGTTTTCGTAATGCCCCTTGCAGGAAATGACAAACACTTAGTACGTGTTTGAAAACTGGATTCCGATAGTCGAGCTTGCTCGACGCAGCGCGAAGCGTCGAGCAAGTTCGACTATCATTGCAACGGTTTTATTAGAAATTTCGCGCTTTGAGGAATTTTCAAACACGCATTAAATGAAAGTAATCTCACTCAATAGTCCTTTTGCTTTTTTGGCGCCCCCATCTCCGCCATATTTCCCGAATAGACCAACAAATAAGTCAGGCGCTTGGGAAGTGTTTTGCGTTTTAAGCGTCTTGCCGCAAAGCGCGTACTCCAGCCAAGCGAATATTGAGGCTTGTGCGTAAGACAATCCACCCATTTGGCAATGACTTGATGAGCCCTCTTGTTTTGTAAACAAACGCACATAACGCGGGCAATCCAGTGACCGGATATAATCGAGCAGCCCCACGACTATGCTCTTGCTGGGAGCGGCGGCATCCATAATATCATCCTCGCTGAACATAAATAATATCGGCTTTCCCTTTAGCTGTTCTTCAAAGCCAAGAAGGGTAAATTTATCATAAGCCGCAACCCATTCATGCGCGGTGCTGATTCCCAATGTCCATGACGAATGTTGAAATCCCCAGCGCCCCGGCGTGTTTACTTTCATAATAAGATTAAATGTTTTATCCATTAACGCTTCATATTTCACCATGCCCCTCATCCCTGCTTTTGCCGACGCGCCACAATCCACGACTAGCGTATTGGGAATACATGCCTTTATTCGAGGGTCAAGCGCCCCCCTGACACATAAGTATCCTCCCATTGAATAACCGATAATAGCGATTTTCTCTCGGTCGATGTCATTACGGGTCATTAGATAATCAACAGCAGCGCCGGCGGGCTTTTCATAATCGGGGCGAAATACAAGCCCCGGATTGTTCATAAGCGCGCCCCATTGACCCGGCCCCTCAAAAATAAGGCAGTTCCATCCATAATTTCTTGCCGCTATTCCAATCCAGCAATATACCTCTTCCATTGTGGAATCGAAGCCGCCGATTGCAATAAGTGTCGGCCTGTTTTCCTGCTTGGATGGAATATAGTAACCGGGCAATATGGCATTTTCAAATTTTATATCTATTCGCTCAATCGGATATTCCGACAACTCAATCATGCTGTAGAAACTTTCCTTGCTTTTTTCCCACAAGCCTCTATGCCGAGGGTCGGTATGAGCGGCATAGAAACACGCCATGCGATAATAATTACTCGCCCGCAAAAATGCTTTCTTTGCGGAAAGGTTATCTCCGTTTTTTAATTGCCGCTGTGCGTAGTCCGCAACGTAATCGGCTGTTTGGCTCCACTCCCTTGTCCAACTGTCAAAGTCATTGTCTTTTATTTTTACCATCGTTTCCATGCACTCACCAAATTCCGCCGCATCAGCGTTTTGAAGAGATACCCCACGGAGTAGTTCATAATTAAAACCACCCACCGTTTTATTATTAAAATTGACTTTCATATCGCCACTCCCTTTAATGTTTTGAAATATTCAATTTATAATTTCATAATACAGCGCGGCCGATTTTTTGTCAATATGGTTTGAAATATTATTTGATAGACTTCAAAATATATGTTACAATTGTGGTGGGTGATAAAGATGAACGGATATGAAAAAAGGACAAACATAAAAAAAGAAGCGATTATAAATGCCGCTCGTGAATTGTTTGCCGCCCGTGGGGTACAGAGCGTTAGTATCCATGAGATTGCAAAGCTGGCAAATGTATCGCAGGTTTCTATTTATAACTATTTTGGTGATAAAAACTCGCTGGCCAAGGAAGTTTTTATATCATGCATTGAGGCGGCCATAAGCAAGTATGCGCAGATTATAGAATGTAATATTCCATTTGCCGAGAAGATTGAACTTATCATGCAGGATAAAAGCAATATAGTCAGCGAAATCGCTCTGTCTCATTTTGACGAACAGGCTTTGAATGATAAAATTCTCCGTCAGATATTTCAAGAGGTGGTGAAAGAAAAAGCCGCGTCTTTATATCAGAGCTTTATTGAGCTTGGGAAAAAAGAGGGTGTTATTGACAAAGATATTCCTTCTGAGGCGGTTATGTGCTATTTTATGATGTCAATGTCAATTTTTCAGCGCTCCGATTTTTTGGCTACATCTGATGATTACAAGACAGGTATGATGAAACTTTTTTTATACGGTTTAATTGGAAATAAGAATTGAATTGGATATTCAATTCCTGCAGGACAGGGCAATTCACGGTATCTCGGCCGGACCCAATGTTAACTTGGACCGGGAGAAGGCGGAAAGGATTTTGTCTAGGGCGTGTTTGAAAACTGGATCCCGATAGTCGAGCTTGCTCGACACAGCGCGAAATGTCGAGCAAGCTCGACTATCATTACAGCGGTTTTATTCGAAATTTCGCGCTTTTAGGAATTTTCAAACACGCCTTAGGTTCCAACATGACCATCGCCATGACCATGTTCCTGCGTCAGGTTGTACGCAGTTTATCACATCAATATGTGTGTCCTCGCCTTTACGCTGGCCCGCACGGGGTACAGTTACCGCCTGTCCCTATAGCAAAACATCGGCAGGCCGTGCTCGTAAACCAGGGAAGGTTCGCCTTCCAGCAGCGGCGCGGCGTAATCGGCGTATTCTTTAGAGACGAAGGTGCCGTCCTTAATAATCCAGTCATGTGGTATGGTTTTTTCCATGTTGCAAATTACGCCCACATCCTCCAGCGCGCATTCAATTTCGTACTTGGCGCCCTTTTTCCTTTGGAACGCCACCATTTTGCCCGAGTTGCCGTCCAGGGCCTTTTGTACGCCGAAACGCCCGGCCAAAACCGCCTCCTCCACATCCACCCCGGAGGCGTGTACCGCTGACGAGCGCTGCAGCAGGCTTAACTCTATGGCGCGACATTTGACGGCAAATTTATCCTTGGATATACGCTCCAAAATTTTCGCGCTGCCGCTGAGGCTCTTGTGGCCAAAGGCATCCACGGCGGTGTTTTCGTCCTCGCATAACAGCCTGCCGTTCGCCAGCCGGATACCCTCTGATATGGCGACTATTACGCTGGTTTTTTCCTTTAGTTTCGTGTTTATGTCATCAAGAAACTTCTCAACCGAAAAAGTCAGCTCCGGCAGATAAATAAGGCACGGGTTATCGTCCGCGTACTTGGGCGCGAGGGACGCCGCGGCAGTCAGCCAGCCGGCGTGACGGCCCATTACCTCCACTATGACAATGGAAGGCTTAAAATACGCGTCCACGTCCAGCGTGAGCTCGCGCATACTGCAGGCCACGTACTTGGCCGCGGAGCCGAACCCGGGCGTGTGGTCCGTCAGCATGAGGTCATTGTCGATTGTTTTCGGCACGCCGATAATTTTTATATCTATGCCGGAAGCCCTCGCGTAACAATTAAGTTTATTGACAGTATCCATGGAGTCGTTGCCGCCGATGTATATAAACGTGCCAATTTTAAGCTCGTCAAACCTATTAAATACCTTCCTGTAAACTTCGCTGTTCAAATCTTTTGGAAGTTTGTAACGGCACGAACCTAAGTACGACGACGGCGTGTTGGGCAGCATCCGGAAACTTGGCGAGCGGTACAGCTCCGCCGTGTCCATGAAGTGCCCGTCCAGGAATCCCTCAATACCGTTTATCATCCCGTAGACCGCGCTGCCGGTCTTCTGCGCTTCATCAATTATCCCGTACAGGCTGGCGTTTATTACTGGGGACGGCCCGCCTGACTGTCCAACAAGAAAATTTTCTTTCATTAGATAAATCCACCTCTCTGTGAATGTCAAAAAAGCGCAGGCTTTTTGACTTTTTATAGTTTGGTGAATATTATATCCTGTATATAATAAAACGCAAGTACTGTTTGCGTTAGACTTGCTTGCATTGACGTGACGGGTATAAGCGCATTATACTTCTTATTGGGATAATTATTAAGCTGTACCATGGTCTCTTCGTGTTTATTTGTGTTCTTTCGCGGTTTTAACGCATGCGACTAAAAATAAAACCGCGAATGGACACGAATAATATGAAAGTTTATTCCATTGAAACGCATAATTATACAAAAAAAAATTTTTTGCAGCAGAATCATTTATACTTAAAATCAAAAATAGGAATCAACTTTGGGAGGCCGGAAGCTATGAAACTCAATTCAGACATCGTCTTTGAAAATCTGAAAAAAACCGTTCCATCCGAAATGTGCGGCCATAGAGTTGTGGAATTGAGTTTGGGAAGGCCGGTGTTTTGCGTCGGCAACGAACGGGCATTTCATGCCGGCCAATTGTATGTGGCAAAGGCGGATCGCCTGCCGCAGCGCCCGGTGATCGAAAAAGGCGCGGTTATCATATGCGTAGGTGAGAGTCTGCATTTTGCGTATTATGGCGAAAGATGTTGTGTTATTCGGATACGTGAAAACGAGAACTTGTTCTCTGTATTCAACTTAATCCAAGGCATTTTCAATAAGTACGACGCTTGGAATGAACAGTTGCAGGAAATATTGAACAGCAACGCCGGCGTGGAGAAGATGGTGGAATGCAGCCGCTCGATTTTTGAGAACCCCATTTTTGTGATAAACGCTGATTTCCGTTTTATAGCTTATTCCGGCTATGCTGACCCGTCCGAGGAAGGGCGGGAGGACACCGTTATGGGGCCTGCCGGCAGCGATAATTTACGGCTGCCTGCGCTTGGGCGGTTCTTGGAATTGAGCGAGCCATCCTTTCATGTGAAAGAACCGCAGTTGTTCAATTTGCCAGGCAGCAGCACATTGAACGTTAACCTGTTTAAAAACGAGGACTATATAGGCTGCCTGACCATAGATTACCGCCTGAGGGCGCACCTATCCGGCGATACCGCTCTCGCGCGCCACTTGGCGGACATGATCATGCTGGCCACGCAAAAATACCCGGCTGTCTTGTATAACGAAAAAGGCGCGCTCCGACAGGCGCTGCAAGGCGCGGTAGACGGCCTGCCCGCTGACGCGGAACAGAGCATGGCCTTGGCAGCCGCAAATCTGGGACGGGAATATGTCTGCGCCAAGATGCAGTTCAGCAACCGCTTTGCGCAGCTGCCGGCCGGCTATATCCGCAATATGGTAGAGGAAAGCTTTCCGCAAAGCGTCGCGTTTGAATACGATTCTTCCGTTGTCGCCTTTATTGAGACGAAAACACTGTATGGGCGCGATGGGACATATCGGGACAAACTGCAAGACATGATGAAAGGTTTTATCCAATCTATGGATATGAGAGTGGGCGTAAGCGACTCGATGGACGATCTGAACAGCGCGCGGCTTTTTTACCGGCAAGCGTGTGCCGCCTTAAAAAATGGGAACTTGGTCCATTTCAAGCGGCGATATTACACCTTCCAGGACTATGCCCTTATGGAAATGGTCGTCAATTCATTGGGAGAATTATCTGCGGAATTATATTATTCCAAGGGGATGCGCCGCCTGGCGGAGCACGACGCGTCTGCCTCGCACGTCAGTTACCTGGAAACACTGCGCGTCTATCTGGATCAAAATATGAGTATCACAAAAACAGCTTCCTTGCTCTATATCCACCGCAGCACCCTTTTGGAGCGGCTGTCACGCATCAAGAAAGAGCTTGATACCGATCTTGAAAACCCTGACGAACGACTGCGGCTGCAAATTCTTTTGAAGGCCATCCAGATACACGAAGCCATACGTGTAAAACAGGACGGCCAACCATTAT
>JAISYE010000232.1 GCA_031297485.1 Clostridiales bacterium | reverse complement strand
CCCCCAGCCAACGCGCATACCAACCGTCTGTAGGGTTTGGTTTTGCAGCAGCGCGTATTGCAGCCGCCCTTGTATCTCCTCCGGACAGCAGTAGGGCATATGGGCCTGGCCCCAGTATTCGCCAATACCGTCGAATTTTATTTTGCAAGGCCCCCTGTCTTTTAAGGTCAGCAAACAAGTGTTCATGGGCCTGTGAGGACTCCAGTCCCCAGGCTGGCACTTGTGGTCCAGCGTCACGGGGAAGGCGGGGTCCAACCCTTCCAAAGCCTTTATTAACAGGTTTTCTTGTTCCGGGTAATGGGAAAAAGTCAGCAGGCTGAATTCCCTGCCGGCTTTTTGCGCCGCTCTGGAAAAGGCGGCGAACAACTCCGTAAAATAATCCGACGCGGAATAGTATTGCAGCGGAAAGCGGTAAACCGGATGCACGCCTAAACTGGCGTCGTAATAAGGCCCGTCGCCGGCCCATCGGAATTCTCGGAAAACATCCTGGTCGTTGACCTGGTCGGTTTCAAATAAATGGAACTGTATGCCGTCGATTTCAGGGAATACGCGGAAAATTTCTTCGGTTCTAGCCTCAAAGAACCGCCATAAAATACCGTTGGACACATTGGCGGCTTCGGGGTATTGGGTTAAAAAATCTGCCGGCAGCAGCGGCTCCGCACCGCTTAAAATAATGCGCGCACCAATATCCTTAAACACCTTTAATACCGCGTGAAAATCCGGCGCACCCTCCCGTCCGGACGTTCCGGCCCCGGCGGGTGAGAGCCGGTCAAAACCAGGGACGGTTACGCAGCCCCGCGCACGGTTCAGGCCGCCGTGTATGTTTATCTCTTTTACGCCGAACTTTTGCATACTGTTTCTGACATTAAATAATACCTCGCGGTAATCCTTGTTTTCGTAAAAACCGCAGTTTATTTCGGCGTAACAGGCCAGGCTGCCGGACTTGCCAAGACTGTGCTGGCCATGTATTGTTCTCCTGTTTCCAATTCCATACTCAGTGTTCATAAGTACCTCCTGTTATATTCACGAACGTTGAGATTTACCGCCTTAGAACCACCGCACCTCACGCGCAAAAGAAGGGCGAGCAAGCTCGACTATCCTTAAAAAGTCTCCACCTGCATCAAAAAGCGCTGCAATAACCGCCCTTTAAGACGGGGACTGGGGTTGAAGTCCCCAGCGGGGTTTGGGGCCAACGAACAAACCATCGTTAGGCCCTAAGGTCTTAGTCCTTAGTCCTTAGTCCTTAGTCCTTAGGCATGCATTAGTCCGCGGCTGTATTTGTTTTGGAAATAATAACCCCAGTATTGAGTAAAGTAAACGCCAAATTTTCCTGTTTCGCACCAATGGGTCACGAAAGTTTGACAATTTTTTTACGTATTGTATAATGAGTATTTTTTTGTGTGTTTCATTAATAATGGTTGTATACATACCTGTTTTTTATGAAATATAATAGCCTCCGTGGAGAAAAAATTATGCTCTGGGAATTAAACGGGGCATAATCCACAATAATAAAGAAGAAAGGAAGATTTTGATGCGCAAACCAATTAAAAAGCGCGGTCTTGTTTACATTGTAATAATGGCGCTGCTCTTGCTGCCGGCAGGCTGCGGCGAGACCGGGCAGACGCCCCTGTCCGAAGGCGAGGTACTGTCGGACGGGGCAAGCGCGGAACCGCTGGGCGCTTATCCGCAGGAGATAACCTTGAACATCGGGCGCGCGACAATGACAAGCGGCATCTTTGCGGAAGGCGACAGTTATGAAAGCAACCCCTATACCCGCTGGGTAAAGGATGTTTTAAATGTAAAAATAGCGGACGCTTTTGAGGCGCAAAAAGGCGAAAACAATGACCGGCAAGTTTCGCTGATGATTTCCACAGGAGAGATACCCGACGCCATGGTGGTTACTTTAGAGGATTTCCTGGACTTAGCCGAAAGCGGAATGCTGGCGGACCTGACCGATATTTACGAGCAATACGCCTCGGACAGACTGCGGCAAATATACGACAGTTTTGACGGGCGCGCGCTGGACGCCGCAAGGATAGACGGCAGGCTGATGGCCATGCCTTCCGCTGTAGGGGATTCGACCCCGAACTTTGTGTATGTGCGGCAGGATTGGATAGACACATTAGGCATTGCGTTTGATACGGACGGCGACCGTTTTGTAACGGCGGAGGAAGTGGCTGCTCTGGCGCAGACCTTTATAGAAAAAGACCCGGAAGGCACGGGCAACCCGACGGGAGTCGCCTTCGACTATACCCTAACCGGCGACGCGCTTAATTCCATGAACGCCATAGCCAACGCTTACGGAGCCTATCCCCAGTATTGGTTTAAAGACAGTTCCGGCGAAGTGTACAACGGCTCCACCACACCGGAGATGAAGCAGGCGCTGGGAATCGCGGCGGATTGGTATAAGCGCGGTATATTGGACTCGCAGTTTGGAACGCGCACCTCCGACGACATTAAGGCCATGCTGATTAACGGCCAGTTGGGTATAGTGTTCGGCCCGTGGCATATAACGGGCTGGTACATGACAGACGTAATTAAGGCAAACAGCAAAGCGCGCTACGACGCGTATGTGATACCGGACGCCTCCGGAAATGTAAACGCCGCGCTGGGTAAGGCGACAAGCGACTATATAGTGGTAAGCAAGGACTGCAAAAACCCCGAGGCAGTGATTAAGATATTTAACTTGCAGGAAGGGGAAGGCAACCTGGCGGACATGGAAAAGGAATGGCCCGCGTTTTACGAGGACAAGCTGGCAAAAAACTGTTCCGACGACGCGAAACCCTTCTACACCTACACCGAGCCTAACGACGAGCTGGTGCTGCGGTATCGTTCCATGCGTGACGCAATGGAAGGGAAAATAACGCCGGAGGAAGTAAAGAGCAATGTGCGGGTGGTATTCCAGCGCATAAATATGTATGCCCAGGACCCATCCTCCGTACCAGAGGACATTTTTGTGTCCGCAAGCGCCAATTATGTTTCTTACCTGCGGGCGCTGGGGCTTAAAGACCAGCTCTTAAGCGGAGGCAAGCTGGCCTATGTTCAGCCCGTGTATTACGGCTCTACTGAGTCCATGAAGTCTAAGGGCGCAAACCTGAAAGACATAGAGGAGCAGGCTTTTATAAAAATCGTAACAGGCAGCGAACCCTTGGACTATTTTGATTCGTTTGTAAAGGATTTTAACACCCTTGGCGGACAGGATATAGCGAAAGAAATAGCCGACATCACAGGTTGAGACGCGGAACAGTGATAGAAACAGAGACTCCACCCCCCCCCCGCGGCTGTCAATAGAAATGCCGTATTGTTCGCCATACATGAGCTGCAAACGCTGGTGTACGTTGTATAAACCGTATCCCTCCGTTTGAGAGGACAATATCCCGCGCAGCTTTTCTTCGGATATGCCAGGGCCGTTGTCCCGCACTGTAAACACTATATCTTTACCTGCCGCCCGGCCTGTGACGCGCAGTTCGCCCCTGCCGGGCGTTTCCTTGTGGTCCAGGCCGTGTTCGATGGCGTTTTCCACAAGGGGCTGGATTATCAGGTTGGGGATAAGCTGCTCCTTAATATTCGTATCCTCCTCAAGGACGCATACGGCGTCGAAGGAATTCCTGTGCATCAGTTTTTGAATCTGTATATAGGAATGCATGTTATCCCATTCCTCCCGCACACGTATGGTGCTCCTGCCCTTGTTAAGCGCCGTGCGGTAATATATGGACAGATACCTGGCCATGCTGCTTATTTCCGGCTGTTTTGCCATAATCGCCTTGGAGTTTATAAGCGAAAGGCTGTTGTAAAAAAAATGCGGATTTATTTGGGCTTGAAGCGCCTTCATCTCGTACTCCTGACGGCGTATCTTGCTTTGGTAGACTTCTTCCACCATATATTGCAGCTTCTTCATCATGCTTTGGAAGCGGCGGATTAACACGCCGATTTCGTCGCCCGCGTCGCTGGTAATCGTGATGGAAAAATCCCCGTCGTCCTCTACCCTGCGCATATTTTCCGTCAGATTTTTGAGAGGCCGCACTAATACCCCAGAAAGCCAGCTTACAGAAACCACCAGAAAGCAGACGCAGAAGGACGCCAGGGCCAGCACTAGGTTGCCGGCGCTATTTGCCGCCGCGGTTATGGTTTTTAAGGGCCGCAGCAGATACAGGGACAGCCCTGTCTTTTTCAAATAAGCCTTTTCGTAGGCATAGCCGCGCGGCAAGCCTTCACCTGTCTGGAGTGGGGCGCAGCCGGCTGTGTCCCAGGTGTACAGCACGCGCCCGGCTTCGTCCATTACGACCGCCGTATACGCGTCCGCGTACAGCGAAGCGAGAAAGCCAAAGGCGGCGTCATACTCCAAGGTCATAACAATAACGCTGGTGTATACGCTGCGGCGCGAGGGTATTTGGCAGTACGCCTCAAGCAGACCCTCCTCAGGCCGCGCGGTTAGGCGCGGCGACATGTTTACGAGCGGGCGGGCGGATGTCAGGACCGAGTTAAGCCATTCCTTGTCCGTTATGGTGTCAAGGGGCATAAGGTATTGATAACGCGGGTTAATATTACTGTCCGTGTAAAAGCGTATGGCCTTAATATCCGTATTAAGCACGGGTACCATGCCTATGACCGGGTCTATTACCTGTTTATAGGCCAGGTACATTTCGTAATTGTTGTTATATTTCCGCGAAAAAGCGTTGGATATGCCCCCGTTCCAAATGATGTAGTCAATTACGTCATAATATGAGCCGATACGGTAGTCCAGCGTTGTGGCCGCCTGTTTCGCGGTTTCGCGCAGGGCTTCGGTTTCCCGGCGCAGCAGAATGGTTTTTAACTGATTGTAACTGAACAGGCAAAGTATAAGCACCGGAACAACGCCGGATATAATGCACAGCAGTATAATCCGGTGCTGAAACCCCAGCTGGGTTATTACTCGCCCGGCGGGGGTTTCCCGGAGTTTTTGAATATTCACGCGTCCTCACCCCAATCCTCTGTGTTGGACGCGCAAACGTGGTCCTTGCGGTATCTGCCGGGCGTCACACCAAATTCGTCCTGAAAACTCTGGCAGAAATAGCTTACTTTTGTATAGCCCACTGCCGCGCATATGGAATGGATACGCATATTGGAGGTGGTCAACAGTTCCCTGGCCTTTTCCATGCGCACTTTTTTCAGATACCGGTTTATGCCGCACCCTGTTTCCGCTATAAAAAGACTGCTTAAATACCTGGGAGACAGATAAACAACTTGGGACAAAATCTGCAGGCTTATCTCCTCCATGTAATGCCCGTGGATATAGGCAATAACCCGCGTTATGACGTGGCTGGCGCTCTGCTGGCCTTTGGTGAAGTTTGCCGTTACTTTCTCCAGTTTGCGGAGTATTACGCCCTTAATCTCGTTGTAACTCGTCAGTGAAAAGAGCGAGGAAATTTCCATTTCCAGTTCTTCCCGAGAAGTTCCTGGCAGGCAGGGTGATAAACCCTTATGCAGCGTCCGCAAAATATTCGCGCAAAGCACGCGGATATACAGCTGAGAAAAATCAGAACGCACACTGTACCGGTTTAATATGTCCAGCACATTGTTTTGCAGTCTTTCGCTGTCTTTGTACTTAATGTTATTTGCCATAGCGCAAAGTATTTCGTCGTCATAATTTTGATTCTGCTTGTTAAGGTCAAGAAGCGGGGCCTGTTGACCGTCCTGTACGCCGCAGACTTGTCGGGCAGGGTCAAAAAAGCGGCTTTCAAGCCAAGACTCGGCCTCCAGATACCTGTGATAAAGGTCGCCTAAGCTTTGGAAAGGCTCGGTTACCGCAACATAACACACAGCCCCCCAGTTTTCGGAAATATATCCGCAAACAGCGCGCGCAAGACGCCTTTCGTCCGCGCCGCCGGCCAGCAGCACGCTTTGGGACGGGTTTATATTCACAAGCGTCACCCGCTCGCCCGTCAGCGCGGTAACAGCCGCGGTAATACCGCTTTCAAACACCTGTTCAAATACGCGTTCAAAAAAGGTTTCATCAAAATGCAGAAGCAGCAGACGGTCATATTTCTCCAAAAAGCGAAAATCGGCCTGCGGGTCGTATTGCCTTATGCGTTCCGGCGGGATATTGCGCAAAAGCTGGTTCACCAGGTATTTTTCGCGCAGGGTCGCGCTGTTTTTTTGAATCGCGCAGCGGGCGCGCGCTTCCTCAAGGCGTTTTTGCAAAATTGAAATAATAGCGTTAAAATCTTCCGGCACGATGGGTTTCAGCAAATAATCCACTGCCTGAACGGACAGCGCGGATTTGACAAAGGTGAAATCGTCAAAACCGCTGAAAAACACAATCTGAATGTCAGGGATTTGCGCTCTGGCACGTTTGGATAGCTCGATGCCATTGATGTGCGGCATTTTTACATCGGTGAACAAAACGTCGATGTGCGTGTCACGCAAGACCCTTAAGGCGTCTCTGCCGTTTTCCGCCTCTATGACCTCGAACTCGTAATGATATTCCTTTAGCAGGTAGGAAACCACCATGCGCTCGTCCGGCTCATTATCCACTACTAACATGCGGTACACGTTGTTTTTCCTCCTTAATTTATGTAAGTAAATTATGAATAATTATACCATAGGACCCGGGATGTTTTCAGCAATTCGCGCAAGATATTAAAAAATTATTTTTATTGGAGGCTGTTGCTATGAATCAAAAAAAATCCGCCGTCATACCGCTGCATTTGATGATGCTGCCAGGCTGCATACTGCTGCTAATTTTTTCCTATGCGCCCATGTTTGGCGTTGTCATGGCGTTTCAAAATTTTGTGGTGACAAAGGGTTTTTTTGGCTCCACTTTCGTTGGCCTTGAGAATTTCATTTATATGTTTAAGCTGCCTAATTTTGCGCGGATTTTGCGCAACACCCTTGTTATCTCCGCCGGCAAGCTGGTGTTAAGCGCCTTTGTGTCCATTTCCTTCGCTATTTTGTTAAACGAGATAAGAATATCGCGTTTAAAACGTTTTATACAAACAGTGACATATTTGCCGCATTTTTTGTCCTGGGTTGTGCTGGCCTCGGTTGTGGTGAACATGTTTAGTCTGGACGGCGCCTTTAACCAGGCGCTGCGTTCCTTAGGGCTTGAACGGATAAATTTTTTGGGAAGCAATACCCTGTTTCAGCCCATGCTGGTTATTACCGATGTGTGGAAGGGGTTTGGATACGGCTCTATTGTCTACCTGGCGGCCATTACATCCATAGACCCCGGGCAGTATGAGTCGGCGGCTATGGATGGCGCGGGCTGGTGGCGCAAGGTATGGAGCATAACCCTCCCCGGAATGATGCCCATTATTTTACTTATGAATGTAATGCATATAAGCAGTATACTCAATGCTGGCTTTGACCAGATATATAATCTGTATTCGCCAATGGTCTACGAAACAGGGGATATTTTGGACACATATGTATACCGTATTGGGCTGATAGGCCGCCAATACAGCCTTGGCGCGTCGGTGGGGCTCTTTAAGTCTATAATCGGCATGTTCCTGCTGCTTACGGCAAACGCGGCTTCCAAAAGATTTACGGAAAGCCGCATATTTTAAGAAAAGGGGTGGGGTTGGATGATTCAGGATAGGACCCTTCCCGCGGTTTTTGGCCGCGTTGTTATTTACGCAATTGTTATTGCCCTGGGGCTTGCGTGTTTGCTGCCACTTCTTAATATCACCGCTGTTTCCCTTAGCGCAAGCGACGCCGTATCCGCAAACCGCGTCGGGATTTTCCCTGTGGGCTTCAACCTGGGCGCGTACCGCAAAATGGTTACAGACGGACAGTTGTGGCGTTCCTTTGCTATTTCCGTTTTACGCGCGGTTTTATCTCTGGTTATTCATATGACGCTTATTGTGTCTATGGCGTATCCGCTTTCAAAAAACAACCGCCGTTTTCCAGGCAGAAACATTTATATGAAATTCATGGTATTTGCCATGCTTTTTAATGGCGGGCTGATACCAACCTACATGGTTGTTAATTTTTTGAAACTGACCAATACGATATGGGCGCTGGTACTGCCAGGAGCGGTTCCCATATTTAACGTAATTCTTGTAATGAACTTTTTTGCGGGCATACCTTCATCCCTGGAGGAAGCCGCGATTATGGACGGCGCGGGGCCTATGACCGTTTTGCTGCGGATTTTTGTGCCGTGCTCCCTGCCCGCCCTGGCTACTGTCGCCTTGTTCAGCATAGTGGGCAGCTGGAACGACTTTTTCGGCGGGTTAGTGTATATGTCCAAAATGATAAACTATCCCCTTATGACGTACATCCAGACTTTGACCATCGACCTGGTACAGCTGATGAATTCCGGCGCCGGCGCCGATGAACTGGCGCAATTGGCCGAAGTATCCAACAGGAATTTAAACGCCGCGAAGATTGTCCTCGCAGCCGCCCCGCTGCTTGTTATATATCCGTTCTTACAGAAGTATTTCGTATCAGGGATTGTAATGGGCGCGGTTAAAGAATGAAGGGGATTTCGGAAGATATAAATTATTCAGAGGTCAAAACCTTAAAACCAAGGGACACTTCACCGTTAGGGGCCTAACAAGCACCTTGCGCCTCTAAATAGACACAAGGTTGTTGCTATTTAGCGCCCGAAAAAGGGTACGCCAAAAGCAAAAAGGCGTCCCTGATTAAAAATTTTTCTACCTGCGCAATTGCCTTTGAACCCTGCAATACGGACGGGTTTCTGAGTACCGAATTTTTGCCTGCCTAAAATGTAATTCACTATTTGGGCCATTTCCAGTAAAAACCTATTGCACAGGTCGAAATTTTTTAAAAGGCACACCTAAAAATAACACTCCGAAAGGCGTCTGTGTCTGCTGTAAGACAGGGACGCCTTCGAAGACTTGGGCAATAGCCGAAAATAAATCTTTGCCGCGTTTCTTGGCGGTAGACACAAAGAAACAAAATCACTAGTGGTGTATCCAGCAATATTTTAAAGGAGAAATAAATGTTTTTGGCCGATAGTTTTAACCGCAAATACCACGGAGCCGCGGGCGAACCTAACGGTGATTTGTCCGTTGGTCCATCCCTACTATGATTTATAAACGGATACACCACTAGTGTACTGTATCATTGATAAATAGATAAACAACTCATCGTTTTTGTTGATTTTATCAATACTAAATGATAAAATAAAAGGAAACGGCGGTGAAAGCAAATGGGAAGGCCAAACAAGTACACGGTTGCTCTCTCAGAAGATGAATTAAAAAAGCTG
>JAISYE010000231.1 GCA_031297485.1 Clostridiales bacterium | reverse complement strand
ACGCTTAAACCTCACCTCGCGGCTCCGGCTCCAAGGACTCGGTACCGGCTGTTCGCTAAACTTTGCCGGGTTGGGTCTCTCACCCAACTATATTACACGCACCGAACTGGCGCACCCTCACAAAAACAGTATACCACAAAACATAAAGTTTCACGAATAAGGTTTTGACCTTGTTCGTGTGGCCATAGTTTCTTGCGTTATAAGTTCTAAATTCCGTCTCCCGACATATCATATACGGTATGAAATTTGAATGGAGGAAACAGCGTGGAAAATTTCGACCTTTACAGGGACATATCCGAAAGGACGCGCGGGGACATATATATAGGCGTCGTAGGTCCTGTGCGCACGGGTAAGTCAACGTTTATAAAACGGTTTATGGACTTGCTGGTCATACCCAATATTGAGAACAGCTACAGCAAGGAGAGGGCGCGCGACGAACTGCCTCAAAGCGCGGCGGGCCGGACAATAATGACGACGGAACCGAAATTTGTCCCGGACGAGGCGGTGGAAATTACTCTGGACGAAAAGATACGGTTAAAGGTACGTATGATAGACTGCGTGGGGTATCTTGTGCCCGGAGCGTCCGGTCACATGGACGGCGAGGAACCGCGGATGATAAACACGCCCTGGTCCGAGGACCGGGTGCCCTTTGCGCAGGCGGCGGAAATGGGCACTAAGAAAGTAATAAACGAACATTCGACCATAGGGATAGTAATAACCACGGACGGCAGCATAACGGAAATAAACAGGGCCGACTATGAGGAAGCGGAAGAACGGGTAATAAACGAGCTTAAGGCATTGGGCAAGCCCTTTGTAGTGCTGATTAACACCTCCAAGCCCTACGCTCCGGACACCGAAACCCTGCGGGCCGAGCTGTCGGAAAAGTACAAGGTAATGGTCATTCCAGTCAACTGCGCCCAGTTAAAGACAGAGGACATAAACGGCATAATGGAAAAGATACTGTATGAATTTCCTATTAAGGAACTGCGGATAAACTTCCCCAAATGGATAGAGACCCTTGCGCTTAACCATTGGCTTAAGCAGAACATGATAGGGGCGGTAAAGGGTATTTTGGGGGATATATCCAAGCTGCGGGAGATAAAGGACAGCACCTTGGGCCTGGAGGAAAACGAATTTATAAAGAAGGCGTACATAGACAAAATATCCTTAGGCGAAGGCTCGGCGACGATAGAGGCGGCTGTGGACGACGGACTGTTTTACCGCATACTAAGTGAGACGACCGGTATGCTTATAGACGGCGAATATCAGCTTATATCCACAATAAAAGTTTTGGCCGAAGCCAAGAAGGAATACGACAAGGTAAAGTACGCCCTGGAGGAGGTTAAGCAGCGGGGTTACGGCATAGTAACGCCGGTTATGGATGAAATGAAGCTGGAAGAACCAATTATTGTAAAACACGGCTCCAAGTACGGCGTAAGGCTGAAGGCCAGCGCCCCGAGCATTCACCTTATCCGCGCGGACATCGAGACCGAAATTTCCCCCATTGTAGGAACAGAAAAGCAGAGCGAGGAATTGATTACATATCTAACCCACGAGATGTCGGATGACCCTAAGAAAATTTGGGAACTTAACATGTTCGGCAAGTCTATGCACGACCTTGTCAAGGACGGTTTACAGAACAAACTTTTCAGAATGCCGGAAGACGCCCAGATGAAACTGCAGGAAACCCTGCAGCGCATTATTAATGAAGGCAGCGGCGGGTTGATTTGTATTATACTGTGACGGGAAGGTTTTGGGTATGCGCGTATATGCCCAAAACCTTTTTGTGTGCCCGAATTCTTATTGACCGGCAAATACATATATGCTATTCTATGGTTAGGATTTAGATTTGCACAAAAAAAGGGGTTGAGAATTCTGTTTTATGAACGGACTATTGAAAAGACATTGAGAAGTATCAGCGCGTCATTCCCCGTGCTGCTGCTCACAGGCCCCCGCCAGGTTGGGAAAACCACTTTGCTGAACAAGATGGCGGAAAGCGAGCCTTCCGGCAACCGCAAGGCGGTGTCGCTGGACAGTCCCACCGTCAGGGCATTGGCGAGGAACGACCCCGGATTGTTTCTGCAGCGTTACTCGCCGCCCGTGTTAATTGACGAAATTCAGTATGTTCCTGAACTGTTTGACTATATAAAGGTATATGCGGACGCTAACAAGATATGCGGAGATTTCTGGCTTACAGGTTCTCAAACCTTTCACATGATGAAGCGGGTAACTGAATCTCTGGCGGGCAGGGTTGGCGTGGCGCGGATGCTGGGCCTGTCCAACGGGGAAATCCTGGGCAAACATTTCCCCGCGTTTGCGGTGGAACCGCCGGAATTGATACGGCGCGTGAACGAGATTCCCGCGATGGACTTACGCGCGTTATTCGCCCGTATATTCAAGGGTTCTATGCCGCGGCTTTATGAAAACGCCAGCGTAGACCGCGGCGAATACTTTGAGTCCTATCTTGAAACGTATATCAGCCGGGATATCAAGGATTTATCCCAAGTTGGGGATGAACTTTCGTTTCTTAACTTCATAGGCATCGTTGCCGCGCGTACAGCCACGAACGTAAACTACGGCGTGTTAGCGAATGAAGCGGGCATCTCCGCGCGTACAGCCAAACAATGGCTTTCCATCCTTGTTTCGTCAGGGTTGGCCGCTCTCATACCACCCTTTTCTAACAACGCCTTAAAGCGCGTGATAAAATCCCCCAGAATGTATTTTCTGGATACGGGTCTTTGCTCCTATGTCACGCGCTGGAGCAGTCCCGAAGTGCTGGAACGCGGAGCAATGGACGGCGCTTTCTTTGAAACCTGGGTGGTGTCGGAGATTTACAAAAGCTACATCAACAACGGCAAGCGTCCGCCTCTCTACTTTTACCGCGACGAAGACAGGAAAAAAATCGACATCATAATCAGCATGAATGGAACGGTTAATCCTGTGGAAATAAAGAAAGGCGCGGCGCCGAAGGACGCGGTTAAGAATTTCTCCGTTCTGAAACCCATAGAGAAAGAACCGCGCGAGGAAGATGTGTTTTCCGGCACAGCCCATCTGAAGACAAATATCGGTACAGGAGCGGTTATCTGTATGCCCCCGGACATTATGCCGATAGACTCAAAGAACTGGTATATACCTGCGTGGATTATATAAGCAGCCAAAACGAAAACAGAGCCGCATGCGAGATTAAGCGCTGCGGCTCTGCTTTTTTTGCAACTCTTATTACTCTGAAAAGGGCTATAGAATTGTAAAAGATATACTATTATGGAATTAAAATTTTCGATAAATAAACGGATAAAATTTAACTGATGGATTTTTACGTCTATATATATAGTAGAAGGAAAAAATCTTCCATGGCCATAAATTTCAATGAGACGGCGCACGGCAGAGGATATTTCGCGGACGAACACATTTTCCAAGGGCAATAAGCGCTTACGCGCGGGTGAACCGCAGACGTCCTGCGGCAAATCGGGGCGTCCGCGGGTAATCCACCATGTGCTTTTGTTATGCTGGAGTGCGGCAAATCCGCCAAAATCAAGAAGAGGGGATCAGATATGTCCGATAAAGAGGATAAACAGGCGCGGCTTATCGCCATCAATAACCTGTGTTTGCGTCTCTCCGCGGCTATAGAGAAGTTTTACAGCTCACCCGACGCCGCCGAACTGCACGCGCTTATTAAAGGCCTGTCGGGAGAATGCGGGGAATATCTCAAGGCTTTGCCGCCTTGAAAATCCCCATCTTCTTGCATAGTTTCACGTACTCAATCATAAAGGCAATTTCATCCTCCGTACACCCTGCGAGGATTGCAGCCAGCGTATCGGCTTTGGACGACGAGCCCCGCCCCTGAACGTTCTCCAGTAAGAGCGAGTCCGTCGTAACGCCTAGGACCCTGGCCAGCTTAATAATCGTTTCAATGCTGAACCCGGATGTGCCGCGCTCCGCCACGCCCAGAAACGAATCCGATATGTCCGCGAGCTCGGCCAGCTGTTCAATAGTCAAGCCCTTATTAAGCCGTGCGCTGCGGACATTTTCACCCACATACCTGTAATTTATGTTCATTTTCAATATCACCCTATGCATTATGCCCCTTTATGATAAGCCTAATGCTTGAATAAGGATTTCAACAGGGCATACTGAAACTGATTTTAATAATTGTATTGCAATTGATAGCAAAGTATGCTACAATAATGTTGTCAAGCGGCCCGATGGCAGCGGGTGGAACGGCAAGGGTTAATTATTCAGGGCTAAGCCCTAAAATACAACATAGGAGGAACAGACTGAGATGTTTCATATAAACCGTGAATTATATAATTATATTTTTAATGAACTTGGTGCGCGCTATGAACAAATGACACGAACCGTCGAATTTAATCTTTACAATGACAGAGAAAAGAATTTAAAATATTTGGGAACCTATTTTCCACGTTCTTTTGTTGAGTCATACAAAATTTTTAATAATGTGTTTGAATGTTTTAAAACATATCATTTTGATTTTGATGAAACAATAAACATTTTAGATATAGGTTCGGGTACTGGCGGGCCGCTTTTTGGACTGCTGCAAGTTTTGTCAGAGCAATTCGAACATCGCCAAATAAATGTCTATTCAATTGATGGGAATCAAGATGCGTTTAATATCCAGAGCAAGATTTCATTTTATAATAACGGCTTGCTCTATGGAAATAAATCTAGACCTGCGTTTTATTTTCGACCAAAGATATTCGTTGACAAAAATGACTTAAAAAGTTCTTTGCTAAGCTTTTTTCAACAGACGAAAATAGACATAATGATGTCATTTAAATTTATTAATGAGCTGTATCCCACAAATGCTGGCATATACAAAACAATGCTTGAAGTGGCGGAAGAAATATTATCCTCTAACGGAATTACGTGTATTGTTGACTTAACTCATCGAAAAAGAGATTATAATGGGAGATATTTAACTGACTACCTGCCGGTGCATTTTAACAAAGAAGTTTCGGAATACTTTAAGTCAAACAGAGAAACAACAACACTATACTACGCTTTACCAACCTGTTGCGCTAAAAACTGCTGCAATTGTAGTCACGGCAGATGTTTCACAAGCCTAATGATGCCTGTACAGCATGATGGCTTTCAGGATAAAACAAAAATAAATTATAAGTTTTTTATGAAAAGAGGTAAATTTTTTAGCAATTTTTATTGCCATTATCTTACTTTTGCTAATAGCGACCATTGCGGAGATTGCAAAACTAACATATGTCACTGTGACGCAATGAGTTCACATTTTTATGCCGATGGAGACGAGCATCCATTAATTTGCGGCTTTGAAAACCAACCGTTTTCATTCAAATTATGGTAAAGGAGTGTTATAAATGATATTAAGTGTAAGCAGGAGAACCGACATACCTGCTTTATACAGTGAATGGTTTATGAATAGATTGCGCGAAGGATTTGTTTATGTTAAAAATCCATTTAACGCAAATCAAATTTCTAAGGTAGCTATTACTAAAGATGTTGTCGATTGTATTGTTTTTTGGACAAAAGATCCTCAGCCGATTTTAAAGTATTTACCTGACATTGATGAAATGGGGTACAACTACTATTTCCAGGTTACAATAACCCCTTATGACACTAGGTATGAAAAAAATGTTAGGGAGAAAAAAGAGATAGCAGACACCTTTATTGAATTGTCGGACATCCTTGGGAAAGAGCGCGTAATCTTAAGATATGACCCGATTTTTTTGGCTGGAAAATATACACTTAAATATCACATTAGAGCGTTTCAATCTATTTGTGATAAACTAAACCCTTACACAAACAAAGTGATTTTTAGTTTTGTTGATGGGTATAAAAAAACAGTTCATAACACAAAGGACGCTCCCATACAAGAATTAACTAATAGCGATATGTTGAAAATCGCTGAAGCATTTTCTGAAATAACGAAACCATATGGACTGCTCCTTGAAACTTGCGCTGAAAAAATTCAGCTCACCAATTATGGAATTTCTCCAGCAAGGTGTATTGACGGAGATTTGATTCAGAGCATCATAGGGTATGAAATTTCAAACAAATCGGTCAGAGATGACAATAGAGAAGCTTGCGGCTGCATGAAATGTATTGATATAGGACAGTACGATACCTGTACACATGGCTGCACTTACTGTTATGCCAATATAAATAAGGATAAGGCACAAGAGAATTACAATAACCACAACCCTTTGTCCCCAATGCTAGTAGGTTCGTATGAACACGCTATTGTAAAAGAAAGGAAAGATGTAAAAAGTTTTAGAATCGAGCAACTCAGTTTAGATATTTAGGGCTTATCCCTGAATAAAACAGAATGGCTTAAATACTGTATTTGCTGAAATGGCATAAAATCAGCCTGCTTGTCTATTAAGGGACAAACTCTTGGGGCCTGTTTGAAAACTAGATTCCAGCGCGAAATTGCGGCGGTTTCATTCGAAATTTCGCGCTCTAAAGAATTTTCAAACACGCCTTAGTGAAATTTATGCAAAATTCAAAGATAAGTGATTCAACAGTCTACCGCAAAATATGTGATAGGCTGTTTTCATTGATATTGGCAAAGAAAAAGGAAGGAACTGACAACATGCTTGGTAAAAGAGATGCTATTGACAACACGAGACTGCATACGGCCCCTTACTCGCACGTATTTACGCTGAACGGCCAGAAGATGGTGATAACCGTCAAGGACGCCTTATATAGGCTATCCGACGATATCATCATTAGCAATATGCTCGAAGACATTGCCGGAGCCGTACACAAGCATTCGACGAAGTACAACCCGCTCCCGGCGTCTATCATTATATCCCATGGCGGCGGCGATTCGGAAACTGGCGGCGCTTTAGGCAAGGGCACCCAAGAGGGCAAACCGGACAAACCGGCGGCCGCGCACATCATCAGGAGTTTTGCCCCGCGCTGGAAGCTGGACGACGTTTGCGTGGACGAGGCAGTGCGAAGTCAGATACTATCCGCGTTGACAATTATCAACAATCAGGGCAAGCTTTACACCACGTGGGGGCTTGGAAAGATATTCAAGCAGAACCGGAGCATTGTCTTGAACTTCTACGGCAAATCCGGGACAGGCAAGAGCATGATGGCTGAAGCCATCGCCGGTTATCTGGGCAAGACGGTCTACCAGGTGAACTACGCTGAACTGGAATCCAAGTATGTGGGCGAAACGCCGAAGAACATCGTGGAGGCATTTAAGCAGGCACAGGCTGATAATTCCGTGCTTGTATTCGATGAAGCGGATTCCTTCTTAGGCAAAAGGCTGACCAACGTAAGCCAGTCCGCGGATTACGGCGTGAATATCACCAGGAGCGTGATGCTGATGGAGATTGAAAATTACGAGGGCGTGGTCGTCTTTACGACAAACCTTATCTCCAATTACGACGAGGCGTTCAAGCGCCGGATATTCGCCAGCGTGGAATTCCATATGCCGGACGCCAAAGCGCGGAAACGGATATGGGCAACGCATATCCCGGCCGAGCTGCCGTTAGCCGGAGGCATAACGCCGCGATTGCTTGGCGAGCGCTACGACGGCGTATCCGGCGCGGACATTAAGGATATGCTCATGGGCGCCGCCGCGGCGTGTATTCAAGGCGGCGGAGATGTTATCGGCCTTGAGCACTTTGACACGGCCCATCAATATATAAAGAGCCGTTACGCGGGCGGCGGGCAGTTTGTGGAAACTCAGGCCGTCAGCACGGAAGTCATAACCAAGGAACAGTACGAAACGGAGATGGCAAAGGCAGGCGACGGGCATGGCGGATGATAAGGGATTATTAAACTGGCTGCTTGACGCGAAGCGTGGCGTGGAACTCGGGTTGATTAACGCCTTCGCGGACTTGGAGTCGTTCGCGGCGGAAGCGCCGTTCTTGGACGACGCTCTGATTTGCGCTGAGATTGACAAGCTAAAGGCCGTGTATCAACGCAACGCCGGCGAGTTGGAGCAGTACGAGCGGTTTGACGGTGGCGGCGAGTACCAGCGTCAGAAGCGGGAGTTATACGGCCAACAAATGGCTATACGCGCCGAACTTGCATATCTGTTCTCCCATAATACGGCGGCAATAGACGATTGTATCGGGCTGATGAAGGGTATCCAAAGCGAGTTTACCGTCTGCTTGGAAGCGATGAAATTGTACACGCAGGGCGACGGCGCGGCGGCCTTCGAGCGGTTCACCGAATATATCCGCCTGACGGACAGTATTCCAGAGCATTACTTGGCGTGCAGGATGTACGGTGATTTGATGATGAGGCGGCGCAATTACCGGCACGCGATACCGTTCCTTCGGAAGGCAGCAGGGCAGCGGCCGGACGAGGCGGACGTGCACGATATGCTGCGCGAGTGCTACCAACACGAAAATATGGATTTCGAGCTTAGCGTTGAGTCCGCGATAGCAGGGCTGCTGGCCTGCGATAATCTGGGAAGGCTGGGAACAAGCGGCGGGTACGCGAGAATAGAAGGGAAAGCAGGAGGAGAGGGACAGGAATGACCACGATACTATTTACTGACCAATACGGCAGCGTAAACTCCAAACGAGAGCGATTCAACGGCTGCATGTATAAGACAAGTTACCCCAACGAACCGTGGCGCGGCGGGAATACCTTTGTCGGCAGGTATTCAATAGAGCGTTACGACAATGACGGGCGGCTGATGTGCCGGGGCATTAAGACCGGACGGCGGATTACATACTTCGACAGCGATCACCGCCTGCTGAATGGCATCGCGCGGTATTGAAGGGGCGTGGCGGCATGATTGACAGGGCATTGTTCGCCCATGAGCGCGAGGAGAGTGTCTTCGCGGAGTTGGAATTAGTACCGTTCGAGAAGCAGATTGCGCACTACTACGCCGAACACCGGCAGCCCGGGCTCCTGCCTGATTTATACGGCAAGACCGTCCATGTTTCGGCGTCGCAGTTCAAGGAACTGCACGATATGGCGGGACAGCTGGCGGCGCTGCTGGACATGCCCCTGCCGGATATCTACGTGTATGAGAACTTCTACTACACGGTGGAGAGCAAGGGTATGGCGGACAGCTGGATTGAGATGTCCGCCAAGACGCTGATTGAACTGCATCCGGCGGAGGTCATGTTCCTGCTGGCCAAAGAGATGTGCGCCATAAAACTCAACCATACGTACTACTACACGTTGATAGAGGAACTGCTGAATGTAATCGCAACGAACAGACTTCCGGTAATCGGCGTGGCGCAGGATGTGGCAAACAGAGTTGAGAAGGTGCGGCTGTACCGCTGGATACGGATTTCGCACTACACGACCGATAACTTCGCGTACCTTGCCTGCGGGGATTTAGCCATATGCGCCGGCGCCATCGTTAAGACCGTGCTGAACAACACTTTCCTGGCACAGCATGTAAATATCACTGAATTTATAAAGCAAGGCGAGCGGATTAACGCATTGAACGGGCAGGAGCACAGGCTGAGCAAACTGGACGAGCAGGTGCCCTACGCGCCGTTCAGGATTAAGAGTTTGATGGCCTACGCCGCGTCGGCGCGAGGGTTGAAGGCTTTGCGGAAGATGAAACACGAAGGGATGGGAATGTAGATGTTTACTTTCGTAATCGCGTTACTAGCTGGCTTAGCGGTGGGCGCGGTTTTAACAAAATACTGGGATAACATCAGGGCGTGGCTGAACAACGAGGCGGCTGACTGGGTCGAGAGAAACCTTGGGTATAAAGCGCGGAGGGGCCTTTTCAAAGCTGTTTCCGTTGCCGACACAATCTTCAGACAGTTAAATGGCCGAAGTGTCGCCTTCAACACGTCCACCCTATTCAGTAAGATGTCAGGGGATTCATATACCAAAACCGTGATAACTCACTACGACCGCGCTGACGAACTTGGCGATGAGTGGCTGGATGATGTAAGAAATAACAATGTACAGGAACTGGATTACAGGCAGTAATCGCGAACGCGTAAGCCGGAAAGCAGCGGATGATACATTATGGCGACAATAGCAGGAACTCAAACGACAACTATCAGTAGGGCTGATTTATGGCGCGAAATTCAAAAGGCCAGGGAGACGGATACTTCTAAAAATGCCCAAAAGTTTATCAATTCAGCTTCGGCTAAGAAAACCAATGTACCGGCGCAGCGCGCTGATACTATGAGCTTCCCCGAACTGCAAGAGTATTTCGCGCAAGAACGCGCCAAATGGGAGCAAAAACTTAAGGAAGAGCGTGACCTGCGCGAGTACCTTGACGAGAAACTGCAAGTTTCAATCAGCAGATATGATGCGCTGGACGCGCGGTTCCGTTCGGAAAAAGAGCGTTTAAACGCGGAACTTAGTTCGGAAAAAGAGCGCGCCAAGAGAGAAAAGAAAGCCGCATCGGTTAAAGGAACGGCAGTGGGAGCGTGTGTAACCTTCCTGATAACCGTGATAACCTTTATCGCTTCCGATGTTTATAAGAACGGCTTCTTTATACCGTGGAGTTCTGAAAATATTATGCCGCCCGGTTCTTACGCGAACGAGGAATCCAGCGTACCAGAAAGTGATCCTTCGGCTGCCTATTATGACGACACGGCGGATTTTGACAGCGCCATCCCAACGGACCCGCCGGAATACTATACTGTTATCGCCCACGGCCTTAACATGCGGTCCGAGCCGTCGATAAACGCCGATGTCTTAATGGTTCTAAACGGCGGTGATTACGTGGAATACCTGCATGACGAAGTTGAGAACGCAAGCGACAATATTGTATGGTTCAAGGTCAGGGATGTAAACACGGGACAGACCGGATGGGCGAGCGGGAAGTACATCGAACTTGCGCGCGGAGTTGGCGAAAATGAAATAGATATAACGACCCCAGCAATACAGAGCAAAATATCCAGCAATATTTGTCGGTAATAACGAATGCAATTAGCGCGAGAAAGAGCTAAAGGATTCATAAAAACGGCGGAGCAAGGCTACATTAAGTCACAGTGTATACTGAGCGTCTGCTATTATAGAAGGCACCGGCACCGCGATAAATAACACAGAGGCATTCAAGTGGCTTAGGGCTTATCCCTGAATAAAGCAAAATGGCTTAAATACTGAATTTGCTAAAATGCAGAAATGGCGCAAAATCAGCATTCTTGCCTATTAAGGGATAGGCTCTAAGTCTAATGACTGGACAACGATTTAAACATAAGGCGTACCAAAATTGATTTTAATAATTCTATTGCAATTTATGACAAAATAAACTATAATGCTATTATTAAATTTTTACGTCAGACACGAAGCGTCCATATGTCAGCGGATGTGCCGGCGGCAAGGGTTATGAGAGAAGGCGCGGCCGTAAGCGTAGCCCAACAGGAGAACCGGTGCGAGCGGGAGAATATCGCCATTATGAGCGACTGCACACCGGGCTGGATAACGTAGAAGACAGACAAACCCGTTAGCTCAAGAAAAACAGTCGGGGAAACAGACCCGCAAGCGGCACAGTATTGATGATGAGTTATAACAAAGGAGCAGGAGAAACGCATCATTTTTGGGGGAAACCTGATTTATCAGTGTATGAGGAGCAAAAAAACGTTCTGAGTTTTTTTGATACAAGAACGACCCCCAACCCACTCGAATCAATAATCGGTAAAAATTGGGGGCGTTTCTTCTTAATAAAAGGAGGATGAACTGTTGACATCTGAACAATTCGCCACGGCGCATCCATTGCCGGGGCATCCTGTGCTGAGCCGTGAACCACCTTATAAGGCGGCTTACCTGGCGTGTATCGCGCACATTGCCGCCAAGCATAATCATGACGCCGTGTTTACGAGAGCGGTGCTTGCGGTATATCGGAAGGCGTTTGACGCTGAACCGGCATTGGATAGTGGTATTGACGAGTGTTTAAAAACCATTTGGTGCGAAAGGCGGCGAGAACCTTATCGTTACTGCTTTCTGAACGATTTGTTTTATGTGCTGAAC
>JAISYE010000230.1 GCA_031297485.1 Clostridiales bacterium | reverse complement strand
TCTACCCCGAGTCTCCCCCTACATATGGGGAGTGGGGCGATGTCCCCAGCGGGGTTTGGGGCACAGCCCCAAGGTCTTAATCTTTTGACCTCTGAATAAACACAATTTTGAAAGACCCAATAATAATATGTCAGAAAAACATATAGAAAAATTTTCGCGAATATGTTACACTAAAGCTAAAAACAGGTGATACTATGTTTAAGCGTATTTTAATCAAAGTCAGCGGCGAGGAACTGGCCGGAGCCGCCGGGGAGCCGGGCGGCGCTTATTTTGACGAAGGCGCGGTAAAAAAGCTGACGTCAGAGATAAAGGCGGTAACAGAGTCCGGCACGCAGGTATCGCTGGTAACAGGCGGCGGCAATATCTGGCGCGGGCGCGGGGCAGGGTCCTGGATGGACGCGTCCCGGGCGCACCAGATGGGTATGCTGGCGACCGTGATTAACGGCGTGTACTTGTCAGAGGCTTTCCGGCGAGAGTGCCTGGATTCCGTGGTTATGACACCCTTTGAGGCGGGTAACATAACGGAGCGTTTTTCCAAGCAAGAGGCTCTGGACCGTATGGCCCGGGGCCAGGTCATAATATTGGCCGGCGGCACCGGCTTGCCCTTTTTTTCGACGGATTCTATCGCGGCGGTCCGTGCGCTGGAATTAGAGGCGGAGGCGCTGTTGTTCGCCAAGCGTGTAGACGGCGTGTACGAGTCCGACCCGGGGAAGAATCCCCAGGCCAAAAAATACAGGAGCCTCTCCTATACCGCGGTTATAAAAAACTCGCTGCGGACCAACGGCGAAAACCCAGTGGCGGATATAAGCGCGCTGGATTTGCTGCGCGCCGGTAAAATTGTATCGCTTGTTTTCAAACTGTCCGCCCCCGGCGGGATAGTAACGGCCAACCGTGGAGAGGAAGCGGTTTGGACTATTGGCGGCACCTTGGTAAAAGAAGGAACAAAGGAGGAGTTTTATGTCTACCCGCAGTGAACCTTACGAAGGCAAGATGAAGAAAACAATTGAGACCCTTGACGCGGAGTTTAACTCCATACGCGCGGGGCGTGCCAACCCGCATGTACTGGACCGCATAACGGTTGACTATTACGGCACCGAAACGCCCTTGGCGCAGGTTGGCAACATAACGGTGCCGGAAGCGCGCCTGATACAAATACAGCCCTGGGACACCAGCCTGCTGAAGAAGATAGAGAAGGCGCTGCAAGTATCCGAGCTTGGCATAAACCCGACCAACGACGGCAAGGTAATACGCCTGGTGTTTCCCGAGCTGACGGAGGAACGCCGCAAGACCCTAAGCAAGGACGTAAAGAAAAAGGGCGAGGAATTCAAGGTAGCCATACGCAACATCCGCCGCGACGGCATAGACGAGGCGAAGAAAACCGAGAAAAAGGGCGATTTGACAGAGGATGAGCTTAAACGCTTCGAGGACGAACTGCAGAAGCTGACGGACAAGTATATAACCGAGATTGACAAGCATGTGGAAACCAAGAACAAGGACATAATGGCAATATAAATGGGGAAAGTGGGCGCAAATGGATTTGTCAGTAGCAGTCCCTTCGCACATAGCGATAATAATGGACGGGAACGGGCGCTGGGCCGCGCGGCGGCGGCGGCCGCGGGCGGCGGGCCACCAAGCGGGCGCGCGGGCGCTGCGGCAGCTGTCAGACGAAGCGGAAAAGCTGGGCGTAGAGTATCTTACAGTGTACGCGTTTTCCACAGAAAACTGGGCGCGTCCGGAAGCCGAGGTAAACGGTCTGATGGAGCTGCTGCGCAGGTATATACAACAATATATTGAGGACGCTAAAAAGAACAACACGCGGATATGCGTCATCGGCCGCCGCGACAGGCTCGCGCCGGATATTTTGGAAAAAATCCGTTATCTTGAGAACCTAACGCGTGAAAAAAGCGGGATGTGCGTAACCATCGCGCTGGACTACGGCAGCCGCGACGAACTGGCGCGGGCGGCGCGGCGTCTGTGCCAAGACGTTGAGGAAGGCCGGGTCAAATCCGCCGGCGTGGACGAGGAAGCCCTGGCCGCCCGGCTGGATACGGCAGGACTGCCGGACCCGGACCTGCTTATACGAACGGGGGGCGAGCAGCGTCTCAGCAATTTCCTCTTGTGGCAAGCCGCTTACAGCGAGATATATGTTACGGACAAATGCTGGCCGGATTTTAACGTAAACGACCTTCGCGCGGCTATAGAGGCGTTTCACGGGCGCGAGCGCCGTTTCGGGGGAATCTCCAAAGACTCCAGCCCCCCCCCCCGAAGGCCCCGCCGGACGGTCCGGCCCCGCCGTAAATTCCGCCCCCGCCGGACATGAAGGGCCTGCCGGAGGTAGCAGCTAATGCTCGCGCGTATATTATCTAGTGTAATAGGGCTGCCAATACTGGCCGCGCTTATAATTGCGGGCGGGCTGTATCTACAGCTGGCGATGGCCGTGGTGGCTGTGGTTGGCATGTCGGAAATATATTCGGCGCTGTCCGGCAAGAGACTGACGCCGGCCCACTTTGTAAGTTACGCCTTTGCCGTGGCGTACTTCCTGCTGTTAAGCGAGTACAGCCGGTCGCTTACCATAATACTGTCGCTGTTTATAACCGCGCTGTTGATATGCGTGGTGGTTTTTCACGAAAAAATCTCGCCCGCGGATTGCGCTGCCGCCATGTTCGGGTTCTTCTACGTGGCGTTTCCGCTTTCGTTTATATGTCTCACCCGTCAGCACGAGCTTGGCAATTACTTTGTGTGGCTTATCTTCATAAGCGCCTGGGGCAGCGACACCTTCGCCTACTTTACAGGCAAGACTATTGGGCGGCATAAACTGACGCCTAAGCTAAGCCCGAACAAAACCGTGGAAGGCGCGCTGGGCGGCGTACTGGGCGCCATGCTGCTCGGTTTTGTTTACGGGCTTATCGCGACGCGCCATGCCGCCGGCGTGAGCCTTACCCTTTTCTGTACAATTATCACCGGTGTGGGCGCTGTGCTTTCACAGTTCGGCGACCTTGCCGCGTCCGCGATAAAGCGCTACACGAATATAAAGGATTTCGGCCAAATCATACCCGGGCACGGCGGCGTGCTGGACCGTTTCGACAGCGTGCTGCTTACCGCGCCCGGGGTATATCTTGTAATGTATATTTTGGCTATCAGTTAAAGGGGCGGCCTATGAAAAAAATAATTTTGCTTGGCTCCACGGGTTCCATTGGCCGTCAAGCGCTGGAAGCAATACGAAGCCTTAACCGCCGCGCGCCCGGCGAATACCAGATTACAGGGCTTTCCGCCAACACAAACGCCGCCCTGTTAAAAGAGCAAATAGCCGAATTCCGGCCCACAGCCGCGGCACTAACCGGCCAGCCTCTTCCGGACAGCCGGTCTCTCTCGGATGGGGCACTTCCGGAAATTCTTTACGGACCCAAGGCAGCGGCGGCTCTGGCGGAAGGGTTAGAGGCAGACCTAGTAATAAACGCCATTGTGGGACATGCCGGGCTGGGTTCCACAATGGCGGCTATACGTTCCGGAAAGGACTTGGCCTTGGCCAACAAGGAGTCGCTGGTTTGCGCGGGCGCTCTTGTAACCGGCGAACTGGCGCGACGCGGCACGGCCTTGTATCCTGTGGACAGCGAACATTCCGCTGTTTTTCAATGTTTGCGGGGCAACGAAGGGAACAAAGTGCGGAAAATATATCTAACCGCGTCCGGAGGCCCCTTCCGCACAAAGACCAAGGATGAGCTGCGGCATGTAACCCTGTACGAGGCGCTGCGTCATCCCACCTGGTCCATGGGCGCTAAAATAACAATTGATTCGGCTACAATGATGAACAAGGGCCTGGAAATAATTGAGGCAAGATGGCTGTTTGACGTAAGCATATCTCAAATTAAGGTGCTGGTACATCCGCAGAGTATAATACATTCTATGGCAGAGTTTGAGGACGGCGCGATAATGGCGCAGCTGGGCAGCCCGGATATGCGTATGCCCATATCCTACGCGCTCACCTACCCCCGGCGGGTAGAAAACGAATTTAATAAACTGGACTTTTTGACGCAAGGCGTACTGACGTTTGAGGAACCGGACGAAGGCAAGTTTCCATGTCTGGCGCTTGCGCGCGAAGCGCTTAAGGCGGGCGGGACCATGCCCACAGTGATGAACGCCGCCAATGAGGCGGCGGTGGAGTCATTCTTAAAGGGGAAAATATCCTACACGCGCATAGCGGAACTAATAGAGCGCGTAATGGACGCATATAATATAGAACAAACCGTGACCGAGGAAGCTGTTTATGAGGCTGATGCTTGGGCGCGCGAAAAATATACGGGGTTGATGCAATGTCAATAGTAATAGGAATTTTAATTTTCGGAGTAATAATAATGGTGCACGAGGCGGGGCATTTTATAGCGGCGCGCAAGTGCGGCGTATTGGTAGAAGAATTCGCCATGGGGATGGGGCCGCGCATAGCGGGGTTTAAGAAAGGCGACACCGAGTATTCGCTGCGCCTGTTTCCCATAGGCGGCTTTTGCAAAATGCTGGGCGAGGACGAGGCCAAGGACGACGCCAGGGCGCTCAACTCCAAGCCATTATGGAAACGGGCCGTGATAATGTTTTCGGGCGCCTTTGTCAACCTGGTGTTCGCGTTTATTATCTTTTTCGTTATGGCTATGTTCGTGACCTCCATAAGCGAGCTGACAGTCAGCAAGACCATGCCGGGGTATCCGGCGGAGACGGCGGGCATCATGCCCGGCGACAGGCTGATTCGCGTTGACGGCAAGCGTTTGCGCATTTACGAGGACTTAATGTTCGCGCTGATGAAGTACGATGGCCGGCCGGTGGAAGTAGAGGTACGGCGTGGCGAGGAAACAGTCCGTTCCACGTTAGCGCTGCGAAAAGACGATTCTGGCGATTATAAAATAGGGGTAGAGCTTTCCCGTAAGACAGGAATATTTCAGCCACGCGTCGAGGGGGTGCCTTCGGCAAACCTGCTTGACACGGCGTCGCTGGGGTTTTGGCAAATAGGCTTCTATATCAAGATGTCCATTTACAGCATAATACAGATGGTAACGCTGAACATTTCCATGAACGAAGTATCCGGCCCCATAGGCATTATAAACGTGATAGGTCAGGTGTACGACGAAACGGTAAAGTTGAACCTCTGGGTAATGATAGCCTCAATGCTGGAGCTGGCGGGCATGTTAAGCGCCACGGTGGGCGTGTTTAATCTGCTGCCCCTGCCTGCACTGGACGGCGGGCGGCTGCTCTTTTTCGCCGTGGAACTGATACGCGGCCGCCCTATCGAGCCGGAAAAGGAAGGCATGGTCCACTTTGTCGGCTTTGTTCTCCTCATGATTTTTGCCGTATTTGTCGCCTTTAATGATGTACTGGGTATTTTACGGGCGTAGTTCAGTCTGCCGCGCTCATTAAAAGAACCGTCAGCCGGACACATTGCTCCAGTTCGTCCAGCAGGGCGAATTCCCGCGTACTGTGGACATCGTGCATAGAGCAGGCGACCACCAGCCCTTCTATCCCGTGCAGGGCAAAATTGTTGTTGTCACTGCCTCCTAAAGTGGAATGAATATTGCACGGAAGTCCCGCCGTTTCGCAAGCCCGCCTGAAACGCTTAACCACCGGGCGGTTAAGAGGGGTTTCGTAGGCGGTGATTTCGGCTTTGCGCGCGAATTCAGCGGCCGCGCCCATAGCCCTTGCTTCTTCCTCAAAGATAGCCCGCACTTTTTCCCAATGCTCCAAAACAGCGGTATGGGAAAGACTGCGTATTTCCCCTGTAACTTTGCAGCAAGCGGGGATAATATTACCAGCCTCGCCCCCATGGATGACCCCAATATTGCAGGTCAGGCCGGAGAGTTCGCCCAGGGGTATCCTGGCTATGGCTTTCGCGGCAGCGGCAATAGCGCTGACGCCTTCCTTGGGCGCGAAGCCCGCGTGGGACGCCTTGCCCCGCACGGTAACTGTAAAGGAGAGTATCGTGGGCGCGGCGTTGGCCGCTTCACCAATAGCGCCGCTCAAATCCAAGACATAGGCTTCCTTGGCCTGGATTCCGCTGTAGCCGGCCAGGGCGGAACCGGCGCCATAGCGCTCCTCGGCCGCAGTAAACAGCAGTTCCAGCGAACGGTGACGCGCGCCGGATTCCCGGAGCAGCTCGATGGCCTTTAAAATCACTGTTATACCAGACACGTTGTCCGCGCCAAGCACAGTTGTGCCGTCGGAGGTGATTTTGCCGCGGTCTGAAAGTATGGCCCGCTTGCCACGCGCTGGTTCCACCGTGTCCATGTGCGCGCTGAACAGCAAGGGCGCGCCAGGCAAATCGCCCGGCAGATAACCATATAGATTGCCGCAGTTTCCGCCTGTTTCCTCATCGCAGAGCGCGCCGTCTTCCTCACAGGCTACGCCAAGGGCGGTCAGCTTTGCCGTAAGCAGGTCGCAAAGCCGCCGCTCGCCAAAACTGGGGCTGTCTATGGCGGTCAGTTCACGGAAAGTTTCGAATAGTGAATTTGTTTGCATGGGTTTACACATCCTTGCATAGTTTTTTAATTTCATCCTCGGATAAGCCTGTATGTTTGGCAACGTCAGCAATTGGCATGTTGCTTGATAACAAACTGCGGGCAATTTCACGCGTTCTGCGTCGTTCCGCCCTTTCTTCCGCTTTCTTCACCGCGCCCTGTATCATGCCCTGCTGACGCATCTGCTCATTAACCCAGCGATAGTATTCATCCTGTGTTTCAGGGCTTGACGCCGCGCGGTTATATTGCTCGCAGTATTGCCGGAAGCCCGCGTTGCGCTCCGCGAAGGCGGTTAATTTCGGTGTCATGGGAATCTCCTCTTTATAGTTTTTTAATTTCATCCTCGGATAAGCCTGTATGTTTGGCAACGTCAGCAATTGGCATGTTGCTTGATAACAAACTGCGGGCAATTTCACGCGTTCGTCGTTCCGCCCTTTCTTCCGCTTTCTTCACCGCGCCCTGTATCATGCCCTGCTGACGCATCTGCTCATTAACCCAGCGATAGTACTCATCCTGCGTTTCAGGGCTTGACGCCACGCGGTTAT
>JAISYE010000229.1 GCA_031297485.1 Clostridiales bacterium | reverse complement strand
ATGGCAAAGTAGCCAAAACCGGAACGGATAAACGCTGAAGGCATCTAAGCGTGAAGCCGCCCTCAAGACTAGATTTCCCATGCCTAAAAGGTAGTAAGGCCCCTTGTAGACTACAAGGTAGATAGGCGAGAGGTGTAAGTGCGGCAACGCATTCAGCTGACTCGTACTAATAGGCCGAGGGCTTGACCTTTATATTTGTTTTGCGCTTCCGTTTTCAGGTTTCAAGGTAAGTTAGTGATAAAAAGTAAAACCCCGGTGTCGATGCGTCTTTGGGAAACATTCGTACCCATTCCGAACACGACAATAAAGACTTAGACGGCCGATGGTACTTAGCTGGCAACGGCTTGGGAGAGCAGGTGGATGCCGGGGTTTTTGCCGATATGGCTCAATTGGCAGAGCAGCTGACTTGTAATCAGCAGGTTAACGGTTCGAGTCCGTTTATCGGCTTGATTGCTTATATTACGGAGGGGTTCCCGAGTGGCCAAAGGGGGCAGACTGTAAATCTGTTAGCGCAGCTTTCGAAGGTTCAAATCCTTCTCCCTCCATTGTAACCGATATAGTTTGTATAGTTTCATAATTCGCCGCGGGGTGGAGCAGTGGAAGCTCGTTGGGCTCATAACCCAAAGGTCGTAGGTTCAAATCCTATCCCCGCAAGTGGTAATATATACGCCTATGTTTACGGTATAAGGGCCGTCAATGTGGGCGTATATTTTCGTTAGGTGCTATTTGATGATCTCTTTAAGCTGGGCATCCCAGTTTTCAACGGAGTATTTAAGGGCCTTTCAAAATTTGGGTGGGACCCGGAGTAATTCTTTCGCCGTCCTGCTATTTTTCGAATGAAATCGCCGCAATTTCGCGCTGGAACCTAGTTTTCAAACAGGCCCTAGCGCCATAACTTTTATTATGGCATCCGCCAAGGCTAGCTCCCTCGCGGTTTTAACCGCTATTTCCGTGGCTGTTGGCATGTATCTCACATCCTTTATTCAAAAAGAGATTTGCCTTACCTTGCAAAGGAATTGTATCGCACGTCCGATATATTATCAAAAGGCTTTTTGTTTCTCACCCTTTTGTTACCGCGACGACTTTCCCCTGTACGCGGTACGTATCACCCAACTTTACCTCTATATTCGCGTGCTTCGAGTTACAGATTTCTGTGGTGGCTGTCGGGCAAGGACTTTTACGCTCGCGGTTTCAAGGGTCAGGACTTGAACGTATATCCAAGCGTAAACACAGTCGCGGTCGTTCAGGCAACCGTCACACCGTCAAGTAAATCATACGGTGATATTTGCGGCAATCTTATGGGTGGGATTGATCGAGCGCGTTTACGGTGAAAGCAACGAACTAAAAATCAAATTTCAGCGAATTGGGAGTGTCGCTATGCAATTGCATAACATAGACCTAGCCGTGCTGACGGCCCATGGCAAGGCGCAAACTAAGTTCACGGACGGTGCGCTCGAATGCTGGACGGCGCAGAGTGTCACGTCGGTTCACAACATTGTGAATAACGATATTTTAAGGCGGCATTGCGTGTCGCTGCCTGAGAAGTATAGTTTGCCGTTTCACGTTGATATGACGGTTAAGCTGGATTATCCGCAGTTTTGGCTGCTTGTCGGCGGTGGGCGTGTTGCGTTCGGCTCATTGCGCGATAACCGCAAAATCGAGGACATAGCATTCCCGTCCGGCAAGCCGAATCAGGATAACTGCACGTTTGACAACAGAATGCCGCTCGGCGGGTGGGTTGATATTTCCGTGACATTCAACCTTGATGAAACGCAAATCTTAATTGACGGCGAGGAGCGATTTTACTCGCGTAAACTGGCGTATATGAGTAAGAAAAAACGTCTGCAGCTTGACGCGCTGAATAAAGACGGTTTCGCTATTGACCTTGTGGTGACGAAACTCTCGACGCTGAGCGTGAAATCCATAACCGTAACGGAGTACGAGGAGCGTGCCCCCTTAGAACGCGGCGCGTTTGAGGAAGGCGCGCAAATTAACTCCGGTATTGGCAGCGAACGGCCAAAACCTTCGTTCGAGAGCGTAATCGCTGAACTGACGCAGGAATATCAAGCCGAGATAGCCGAAACTGACGCATTTTTGAGAGAACTCGAACCGTTGAAATTCAAGCGTTTCATTGATAAAAACGGCGGCAAAATCACTTGGATAGCGTCAGACTATGGAGTTTCATACCAGATTGAAACGGACGGGAAATATTCTCCGCACAGCTTCAACTGGTACATCATCACAAACAGCAAACCGGAATTGTGGCACCGTAAGGCTGACTATATGGAGGAAACGCTGAATGAAATCGCGAAATCTGACCCGGAACTTGCCGCGCGCGTTTTTTATCATCTGAATGATTGCGTCGGTTGTTACGGTACGCATTGCCTCGCAAAAACGCTTTATGCGTTCAATGGCGCGAAGAGGCTTTCTTGTCACGGCAAAGTTATGTTCAGAATGTGTCACGGGGATTTTCGCGACGTCCGCGAGTTTTTCCGGCACCTGAACGAGTTGAGTGTCCACGGAAATAATTTTGAGACAAAAGCGCACAAATAATTTTGAGTAATGTCTAAAAAAATTTCAGTTTTTGCAGAGGCGATAGGGACACCGTAAACTGGCTTTACAACAGGATTTCAGAATTTTGTAAAAACCCATGATAATAGTAAATATGGGAACAGAATGATAATAAAAAATTGCAGATAAGGAATGACGAATAATTAAACAACCAAACTTTTTTACAGGAAATGCGAACGCTTCAACATATTTTCGTAAAAGTTTGGTATATTATACTTTCGTCATTCCTAAGCGCGGGATTTACGTTGACCGATTACTGGGATATGCAATCATACGAGGACGATTTGTCAGCGTTTGCGTGGCTCGACAAATCGAAATATGACTGGACGGTTTATCCTTTTGAGGCTTTGCCCTCGTGGTTGGGCGTAAGCGCGGTAAAATAACAAGGAAGCGGGAGGTTATAACCTTATGCGAACGCCGAAAATCTACCTTGAAACGACGATGTTCAATTACTACTTCGATACCGATCGGGACGCTCACTCCGCACAGTGACGCTCTTTGAGAAATGCGCAGCGGGAAAGTTTGAGCCGTATACGTCGGACTATGCTCTTGGAGAATTGGAAGACGCGCCGGATGAAAAACGCGGCAAGATGATTGCACTTATTGAAAAGTACAATATAGCTGTTTTGTCAGCGAGTGATGAAGCAAAAGAGTTAGCTGACAGGTATATCTCCGATGGAGCGTTACCGCAAGGTTCGAGGGCTGATGCGGAGCATATCGCTGTTGCTGTGGTTGGGGATTTGGATATCATTGTTAGCTTAAACTTTCGCCATATCCTCCGACCAAAAACCATAGAACTAACAAGGGTAATAAACAAAATTCTCGGCTATAACGCCGCACAAATTTTATTGCCAATGGAGGTAATTGACAGTGAGAAAACCCGATTATCATTTTGGACGAGATTCACGCAACACGCCGCAAGATTGACGAAAAAATCAAATATATGTCAACGTCTGAAATGACGGCATATTTCAACGCTGCGGGCGAGCGTCTTGCAAAGCAGTACGGTTTCAAGCGCGTTACCGTTGACGAGGTGCGCGGGTACACGCATACTGCGGCAAGGAAAGGAGCTGAACTCTCATGTCAAAAATAATGCTAACCTCTACGGGGTTAGGGG
Source organism: Clostridiales bacterium (assembly GCA_031297485.1). Lineage (GTDB taxonomy): Bacteria > Bacillota > Clostridia > Lachnospirales > JAISYE01 > JAISYE01. The sequence goes on along the minus strand of JAISYE010000229.1, from coordinate 9,096 downwards.
CCAACGAACAAACCATCGTTAGGCCCCTAATGGTGAACTGTCCGTTGGTTTTAGGTTTTCATGTTTGGCAAATGTATTCGTTCGTAAGTATAACACGGGCGAACCTAACGGTGATTTGTCCGTTGGTTCGCCCGCACCTGCATATTGACTGGCGCGCCAAGGGCTTAAGAAGCATGTCTCATTTACGCGCCCGCACCCTTTTTTTTAGCCCCAATCCCGCCGGCAGCCCGACAGCCAGGGCGGATACCCCGAGTACGACGTTGCCTGAAATATTGGTCAGCGGCGCCAGCCAGTTACCATACAAAATAGCTTCAGCCATGTAGTAGCCAATAACCATTGCGCATTCAGCCGCCAATACCGCCAGGCCAAGCAGCGGCACGCTGGGGTTTTCACCCTTTGCCGCCCGCCCGATAATCAGCCCCATGACAAACCGTATAATAAAGGTAAAGGGCGTCCAAATAGCGTAAGGGGAAAATAAATCGAACAGCGCCATGCCAAAAGCCCCGGCTAAAGTCCCGCTGCGGCCGCCAAACCCTATGATTATCGCCACCATAACCGCGTCGCCAAGATGTATAAGTCCGCCGTTGTTGATTGCCATGGGCAGGTGAAAATTAAAGAATTTTACCGAAATAAAAATTATAGCCGAAAACAGCGCTGTAAGTACCATGTCCTTAACATTGTAGCCCTTCATGCGCTCCACGCCCTTCATTTCAGCCGGCAGCCCGTTCAGCGCCAGCTTGCAGTTCTTGTACGCGGACAGCAGCGTAACGTCGCGCCCAAACCACTGCGGAGGTGCAAATCTTTCCGCTTCCTCTATCGAACGGAATTCCACTTCTACCGTCATAAGCCCGCGGAGCTTGCCGTGGTATACGTCAAGCTCCGCCAGCAGCCCGCCTTGCAGCGGTATAAGGTGCCGCGTCTTTTCTACGGCGTCTGTCTCGCTCTTTAAAAGCAGCCGATCGTATTGCGCGGCCGTAAGCTTAAGCTCAAATTCTTCGCGCGCCATTGCCCCGCTGCCCTTTACTGTCAAAATATAGTCGTTATCACACTTCCGCAGACGTATTGTCGGCGTGTGAGCCGATATATACGTCTGCGTTATTTCATGCCGCGCGTATCCGTCCAGGTCGAACGGCAGCGCATCTAGTATGAATTTTCGTTCTATTTCCATAAATATTCCTCACATTGCGCTATTAGCCGCTCCGTATTCGCCCGCGCGGGCCCGCAGTCCACTGTCCGCGCCTCCACGCACTGGCGCGCGCTTATTGCGCCGTATATATCCGCGTTAAATACTTCGGATTCCGCGCGGTATTCTTCAATACTTAATTCCTCCAGGGTCTTGCCGCCCGCAATGCAGCGCAGTACCAGCCTGCCGGTTATTTCATGGGCGTCCCGGAACGCCACGCCTTTTTTGACAAGCCAGTCCGCCACGTCCGTGGCATTGGTAAACCCGCCGTCCGCCGCCTCTGACATTGTTTCCGCGTTAAGCCGCAGTGACGCCATCATGCCGTTCAACACCGGCAGACACATTTTTACTGTGTCTATAGCGTCGAATACTGCCTCTTTATCTTCCTGCATGTCTGTGTTGTATGTCAGCGGAAGGCCCTTCATAACCGTCAGCAGGCCTATCAGCCCGCCATATACCCGGCCGGTCTTGCCCCGCATTAACTCCGCCATGTCCGGGTTTTTCTTTTGCGGCATGATACTGGAACCTGTCGCGTAACTGTCGGAAATCTCCACAAATTGAAACTCTTGGCTTGACCACAACACCAGTTCCTCGCACAGCCTGCTGATATGCATCATAATCATAGCAAAGGCGTAGAGCAAGTCCCCGCAGAAATCCCGGTCAGACACCGCGTCCAGGCTGTTGGCGGCAGCCGCGCCAAACCCCAGCTTAACGCGGGTAAATTCCCGGTCCAAGGGATAGGACGTGGCCGCCAGCGCGCAGGCGCCCAGCGGCATGACATCCGCGGCTTCGCGGGCCGCCGCCAGCCGCCGCAGGTCTCGTTTAAACATTTCCACGTAGGCCAGCAGATGATGGGCCAAAGTTACGGGCTGCGCGCGCTGCATATGTGTGTAGCCCGGCATTATCGTGTCCGTATGTTCCTTGGCCAGGGCCAAAAACGTGGCTGCCAGTGTCTTAAGCTCGGACTCAATGGCTTCCGCTTCTTCCTTAACGTACATACGCATATCCGTCGCTACCTGGTCGTTGCGGCTGCGCCCTGTGTGCAGGCGTTTCCCCGCTTCGCCCGCGCGCTCGGTCAATATCTTTTCTATAAACGTGTGAATATCCTCCGCGCTTTCGTCTATAGCCAGACGGCCGCTTTCAATGTCCGAAAGTATTTCCTCCAGCGCCCGGCAAATCTCCTCAGCGTCACGCAAGGGTATTATCCCCTGACGTCCCAGCATTTCCGCGTGGGCGGCGCTGACCGCTATGTCCTGCCGGTACAGCCGCTTGTCAAAGGATATGGAGGAATGGAAATGATCCGCCGCGGCGTCCGCCGCCGAGGTAAACCGTCCGCCCCACAGCTTCATGCCGTCCCCTTCTTCATAAGCGCGCGTACCTTGAGAGGCAGCCCGAATAGATTTATAAACCCTTCCGCGTCAAAATGATTGTACAGCTCGCCTGTGGTAAAACTGGAAAGCTCCGCGTTGTACAGCGAATAAGGCGACTCGCAGCCCGCGTTTATAATATTGCCCTTATACAGTTTGCAGCGCGCGGTGCCTGTCACTGTCTGCTGGGTTACGTCCATAAAGGCTGACAGGGCCTCGCGCAGCGGTGTAAACCATTCCCCGGAATACACAAGCTCCGCGAACTTGACAGCCGCAACCTCCTTAAACGCTGTCAGCTGCTTGTCCAGACACAGATATTCCAGCGAGCGGTGGGCAAAATATAGTATCGTTCCCCCGGGCGTTTCGTATACCCCACGGGATTTCATGCCTACAACCCGGTTCTCCACCATGTCTGTTATGCCTATGCCGTGTTTGCCGCCCAAGGCGTTAAGCCTGTCCATCAGGCCCACGGGCGGAATCGCCCGGCCGTCCAGGGCCGCGGGTACGCCGCGCTCGAAGGTCAAGGAAATATACTCCGGAGTATCCGGCGCGTTTTCAGGAGAAACGGAAAGCTGCAAAAGTTTTTCAAAATCCGGCTCAGTGCGCGGGTCCTCCAATTCCAACCCTTCGTGGCTCAGGTGCCATAAATTGCGGTCTCGGCTGTAGCTCTGCTCCTTTTTCATGGGAACCTCAATGCCACGGTCCATTAAGTACTGCATCTCCTCTTCCCTGGAGGTTATGTTCCAGGTGCGCCAGGGCGCGATTATGCCCAGGTGCGGCGCCAGCGCCTTAATGGTCAGTTCGAAGCGTATCTGATCGTTGCCCTTGCCCGTCGCCCCGTGGCAGATAGCGTCCGCGCCCTCGGCCAGCGCGATGTCCGTTAATTTCTTCGCGATAAGGGGCCGCGCTATAGAAGTGCCCAGCAGATACCGCCCTTCGTATATCGCGCCTGCTTTTACCATGGGATAGATATAGTCTGTTATAAATTCTTCCTTAACGTCCAAAATAAAACACTTGGCCGCGCCGGTGGCCAAGGCGCGCCGCTCCAAACCCTCGGTCTCAGGACCCTGGCCCACGTCCACACATACCGCGATTATTTCTGAGCCAGCGTAATTCTCTTTAAGCCATGGAATGATAACTGTTGTGTCAAGCCCGCCGGAATAGGCCAAAACAATTTTTTTGTACATCTTATTCCCTCCAAAAGTTTATTTCGCGGACACAAGTCTCCGCTTATGCAAAAAATCTGAATATATTATACACCGGTTTTTGCTAAAAGCAAGCCTGATTCAGCGGAATATTTCCATGCATTATACTTGCATAAAGTATGAATATGATGTATATTAATGCATGATATTTCAGACAAGAAAATTAGGAGGAAGCCCTTATGATAAAGGCTGGAGTAATTGGCGCCACCGGTTATGCGGGCAGTGAAATTTTAAGAATTTTAAGCGGGCACCCTCATGTGAGGGTTACGGCAATTACAAGCCGCAGTCACGCGGGCGAGGAGTACGGTGAGATTTTTGAGAATTTCCGCCATGAGGCCGGATTAATATGTGACGTGGATGACATAGAGTCCGTAAGCCAGGCGTCGGACGTGATTTTTGTGGCCCTGCCCCACGGCGCGGCAGGGGAACGTATAAACGAGAGGGTTCTCGCCCGGACGAAAGTAATAGACTTGGGCGCGGATTTCAGGCTGAAAAGCGCGGAAACTTACGAGGAATGGTACGGGGTTAAAAATACCTGGCGCGGGCTGTTAAAAGAAGCGGTATACGGGCTGTGCGAAATAAACAGGGAGGCCATAGCCACGGCAAGGCTCGTGGCCAACCCGGGATGCTACACGACCTGCGGTATTTTGGCGCTGTACCCGCTGCTGAAGGAAGGCGTCGTTGACCCGGACAGCGTAATAATAGACGCCAAGTCCGGCGTATCCGGTGCCGGGCGCGGCGTGGACTTGAACACGCTTTTTTGCGAGGTGAACGAATCCATAAAGCCGTACAAAGTGGCGTCGCACAGGCACACGCCGGAAATTGAGGAAACGCTGTCCCTGGCCGCCGCGCGTCCGGTTAAGGTCAGCTTTACTCCTCACCTGGCGCCAATGAGCCGCGGAATACTGGCCACCTGTTACGCTGATTTGAAAAAAGACTGCGACTGCGGTATTATAATGGAACTTTACCGGCGCTATTACGCCGGAGAGTTTTTTATACGGCTGTGCAGGGATGGCAAGTTCCCTGAAACGAGATGGGTAAAGGGTTCAAATTTTTGTGACATCGGCTTGGCTGTGGACAAGCGCTGCGGACGCGTAATTGTGGCAGGGGCCTTGGATAACCTGGTTAAGGGAGCGGCAGGGCAGGCGGTGCAGAACATGAATATTATGTTCGGTTTTAATGAAACAGCGGGATTGACCGGCATCCCTGCGTTTCCGGGCTGAGCCGGAACGGTCCCGGCGGTATAAATTAAAGGAGAGGATTATAATGACTGAAGTACAGGGCGGCGTAACGGCGCCGCTGGGTTTTAAAGCTGCTGGCGTCCATGCCGGCGTAAAGAAGCAGAAGAAGGATTTGGCGGTTCTGGTAAGCGACGTGCCCGCTTGGGCTGCGGGTGTGTTTACGCAAAACATAGTCAAGGCCGCGCCCGTGCTGTGGGACGAGCGGATAATAGCCGCCGGCCGCGCGGTGCGGGGCGTTGTGATAAACAGCGGCAACGCCAACGCCTGCACAGGCTCGCGTGGAGACGAGGACGCGCGCAAAATGGCGGAATTGCTCGCAGGGCAGATAAGCGCGGACCCAGAGGAAATTTTAGTGGCGTCAACAGGCATGATAGGCGTGTGCCTTCCTATGCCAGCCATAGCAGAGGGAATTCTGGCAGCCGGCAAGGCTCTCGCGGGAGGCGAGTCCGACGGCCTCGAAGCCGCGGAAGCTATTATGACCACTGACACGTTTTCCAAAACTGCCGCCGTTACTGTGACAATCGGCGGGAAACGGGTGACAGTGGGGGGAATGGCGAAGGGCTCCGGCATGATACATCCCAATATGGCTACAACGCTGGCATTTGTCACAACAGACGCGGCGGTGGCCCGGCCCTTGCTGCGGCGCGCTCTGTCGGACTGCGCGGCGGACACCTTTAATATGATATCAGTGGATGGCGATACCAGCACTAACGACACTATACTGGTTCTTGCCAACGGAATGGCGGGCAACCCTGTTGTTGACACGGAAGACAGCGGCTTTGAAATATTCCGGCAAGCGCTGCTGCATGTGACGCGCAAACTGGCGGTGGATGTGGCCAGGGATGGGGAAGGCGCCACAAAGCTGATTACCGTAGACGTGACCGGAGCGCGCGCCGCGGACGACGCGCGGAAAATAGCCCGCAGTGTAGTGGCCTCTAATTTGTTCAAGGCCGCCATGTTCGGAGCGGATGCCGGCTGCGGGCGGGGGCGGGCGCTGTGTGCCATGGGTTACAGCGGCGGCGTTTTTGACCCCGAGCGCGTTACCATTGCGTTTCAATCGTCACAGGGCGAAATAACCCTGATGACAGAAGGCGAGCCGGTGGAGTTTGACGAAAGGTTGGCGTCAAAAATATTGAGCGCGGATGATATCCTTGTGAACATCGCGCTGGTTGACGGCGCGGCAGCCGCCACGGCCTGGGGCTGCGACCTGACATATGATTATGTGAAAATAAACGCTGATTATCGTTCGTAAAACAGGAGTGGAAATTTTCATGCGGGAATATATTCAGAAGGCGAAAATATTGATAGAAGCCTTGCCGTACATTAAGGAATTTGCGGGTATAACGGTGGTTATAAAGTACGGCGGCAGCGCGTTAATCAATGAGGAAATAAAGACGACGGTTATACAGGACATAGCGCTGATGAAGTTTGTCGGGCTGAAGCCGGTGGTCGTGCACGGCGGCGGGCCGGACATCAACACAATGCTGAAGCGGCTTAATATAAAGAGCGAGTTTGTGGCTGGAATGCGCGTAACGGACGATGCGGCGTTGGAGGTTGTGGAAATGGTGCTGGCAGGGAAACTCAATAAGGCCATAACAATGCAGCTTTCCATGCAGGGCGTGCGTGCGGCTGGCATAAGCGGCAAGGATGGTAACATGCTGCGGGTTTCCAAGGCTGTGGTGGACGGGAAGGACATAGGCTGGGTAGGCGATGTGCGTCAGGTTGATACCACCCTGATACGCACTCTTATAGATAATGATTATGTGCCGGTAATATCACCCATTGGGTTTGACGAACAGGGGAGAACATACAATGTGAACGCGGACTACGCGGCCGTGGCCGTGGCGGGAGCGCTGGGTGCGCAGAAACTCGTGTTCTTGACTGACGTGGAGGGCGTTATGCGTGATCTTGGCGATTCCGGCAGTGTCTTTTCGCGGCTTCGGCTGGATGAGATTAAGGAGATGATCGCCAATGGCATTGTATCCGGCGGTATGATTCCCAAGCTGGAATGCTGTGTGGCGGGCGTGGAGGCTGGTGTGCGGCATGTGCATATATTGGACGGGCGTGTGGAACACAGCCTTATTTTAGAGATTTTTACGCAAGAAGGCGTTGGGACTTTAATTGAGCGATAGAACAAAGGGAGTGGAATAAAAATGAATACATTGGAGCTGGGCCAGCGGGTTATAATGAACACCTACGCGCGCTTCCCGCTGACTCTTGTGCGTGGGGAAGGTATGTACGTATGGGACGAAAATAACAGGAAATATCTGGACTTTATGGCGGGTATAGCGGTAAATTCCTTGGGGCACGCCCACAAAAAGCTGGCGGGCGCCATAGCGCGGCAGGCGGAGATGCTGATACACGTGTCAAACCTGTATTGGACGCCGGCGCAGGTGGCGCTGGCGCAAAAGCTGGTCGCCAACAGCTGTTTTGACAAGGTTTTTTTCTGCAACAGCGGAGCGGAGGCGATAGAGGGGGCGCTGAAACTGGCGCGCAAGTATTCGGCCAAGCGCGGCGAGGGCCGGATAGAAATAATAGCGATGAGGAACTCCTTTCATGGCAGGACATTCGGCGCGGTTACCGCCACCGGACAGACGAAGTATCAGCGGGATTTAAGCCCGCTGCTGCCTGGTATAGTTCACGCGGATTACAATAGTTTTGAGTCTGTGGCGGCTTGTGTTACGGATAAAACCGCCGCGGTTTTAATTGAGCCTGTGCAGGGCGAAGGCGGCATAATTCCGGCCAAGCCGGAATTTTTGAAAAGTGTCCGCCGCTTATGCGACGAACGCGGGATTTTATTAATCTATGACGAGGTGCAGTGCGGCGCGGGCCGCACTGGTTATCTGTTCGCCTTCGAGCGTTACGGAGCGGAGCCGGACGTTGCGGTGCTGGCAAAAGGCCTGGCCGGGGGCGTGCCCATAGGAGTCCTGCTGGCCAGAGGTGCTGCCGCCGAAGGCTTCTCGCCAGGTGACCACGCTTCCACTTTTGGGGGCAACTCCCTTGCAGCCGCAGCCGCCAATGTAGTTCTTGACGAGTTGCTGACAGCTGGAAGTTCCGGCCACGGCAGTCTGCTGGACAACGTGAAGCGGCAGGGGGAATACTTGACGCAAAAGCTCAGGGCACTGGCAGCTGTTCGGCCATGCGTAACTGATGTCAGGGGGTTCGGGCTGATGCAGGGCATAGAGCTTTCCACAGAAGCCGCGCCAATAATCAGCAAGTGCATTGATAGCGGCCTGCTGCTCGTAAGCGCCGGACCTAGCGTAATACGCTTTGTCCCGCCGCTTATCGTGAATGAAAAAGACATAGACGAAGCAGCCGCTATTTTGGAAGATTGCATGTAATGGACGTGAGCAAGACCTTGAGTTGCGGATATGTCTGTTGGGGAGATTCAAAAACTACGGGCTGATAAGGCTTGCGAAATATTGCGAATTTACGCGTTAAGGTAAATCTCAACGTTCGCGAGTATAGGGGCTGGTGGGTAAAGGTGGGTGAAGCGCGCACAAAAATCCCCGCCGAGTTTAAAACGATGGCGGAGAACCGGATACTTACAGTCTTAGAAGAAAGCTTCAATCAGCTATTTGCAGCTTTAACTCGCTGACTTTTTCAAAGGGGAGGCCGGTAACTTTTGCCGCCAAGTCAAGCGCGATGCCTTCACACAGCATCTTGGCCGCGATCTGTTTCTCTCTCCCCCCAGTTTTTCCTCCAGTTTTCCTCCAGCTGCTGTTCCAGCAAGTCCCCGTACAATTCATACAATAACGCCGATTGCATAATCCGCTCCTTTCTGATATACTGAGCAATCAAATCTCTCGGGAACTTATTCTCCGCCAGGAGATTCATCGCGGCCAGCAAATCCAGGCACCCCGAGGGTACCTCAAGGTTCGCGAGTATAGGTGATGGCGGGGAAAGCCTCCCCCCGTGTTTAAAACCCCATGGCGTAGAACCAGATACGTACAGTCTTAAAAGAAAGCTTCAATTAGCTATTTGCAGCTTTAACTCGCTGACTTTTTCAAAGGGGAGGCCGGTAACTTTTGCCGCCAAGTCAAGCGCGATGCCTTCGCGCAGCATCTTGGCCGCGATTCCTTCTTTTTCTTCAGTCAGTT
>JAISYE010000228.1 GCA_031297485.1 Clostridiales bacterium | reverse complement strand
ACGCTTAAACCTCACCTCGCGGCTCCGGCTCCAAGGACTCGGTACCGGCTGTTCGCTAAACTTTGCCGGGTTGGGTCTCTCACCCAACTATATTACACGCACCGAACTGGCGCACCCTCCATTTATAGCTTATAGCTGCACTGCCGCCGGATAACGCTTTGAGTGGTCGCCGGTGCCTTGGTCGCCACTGCACCAGTCACATGCCTGCAAATGCTGGTTGCCCATGATTCGGCGGATTTGTTCCCGCTTATGTTCGCAGGTTGTATTTTTATCCAGCAAATCAACAAAGTCATCATTAAACATGGGCAGCAACCCCAGTTCAAGCCCTCGCTGGGATCGGGAACACCAGTGGAGCGTGCCGTCCCGTGTGCGCCAGTTGCCATGCATATCTCGTGTAACGGCGCAGTTAGAGAAAACTGTGTTCAGTTCCGCCTTTGTCCTGCCGCGGGATTTATAATCGCCAAAATCCACCCATCCGTCGAAGTCTTGTGCTTCACCGTAATACTTTAATACGCGCGTATTAATGCCGTTTGCGTTCAGTATCTTGTAAATTTCTGCCGTGCGCTCAGGGTGTATCCCATAATCACTGGCATGTACCAGCGTTTTGTCTTTATGCCGGCCCAGCGCGGCAAGCAAATCATCCGATACAGGTATTGTGCTGTTTGTAAATAACATAAAGCGCTCGAACCGGCTTTCATACTCAAAGGCCGCGTCAATCAACGCGGGCAGGTCTTTATGCAGGAACGGTTCACCGCCGCCGGACAGGTGCAAGGTATGTACTCTGTCAACCACATTAAACACCGCTTCCAAGATTTTTTGTTCTTCGTCCAGAGTCATATCTGGAAACGGCTTGTTTTGCGGCACGTATTCGCAGCATAGCGCGCATTTTAGGTTACATCGTGTCGTAATAATCAGAGTTAATTTACCCAGCAATAGTATATCATTCATTTTACATCTCCATAATTTATTAAAATTTCTTTTACCACTACAGCGTAAATTCCGAGAAGGACAATGCAGAAATCAAGGATTCTTCGTTACCGCAAAGAATGCGGCAAACCAGCAATAAAGCCCATTCCTGCAAAATCTTACGCTGTAGTGTTACTCTGCTATATATTTTTGAAACCATTCTTTTTCAAAGTCCAGAATCATATCATGGTTTAAAAATGCATTGGCGTTTGCCCGCAGTGTGCGTATCATTTTAACCATTAAATTTTCACAACCCTTTATGCCGAATCGGTTAACCTTCTCCACCATAGAAATCATAAAAGACCATTCAAAATATTTCCAAGGCTCCGCGCTGTTGGGGAAGCGCCTACAAAGCCATGTGGTGCGTTCACGGTAAACATTTAGGTATTCATCAAGAGTCTCGAAATCCAATAGGCTGTGATCCGTAGTCCATATTGAGTTGTTGCCGGAGTGCCTGTAAAACGTGTATTTCGGGAGCCCGTGATAAGCAACGGTGCGCGCTCCGGCCAGCACTTTGTACATGGACCCGATATCGTCGTGCTTGCCGTCCTCCAAAAAAAGATGTTCGCCGGCAAGTTCCCGTTTAAACAGTTTGGCTGGGAAAGCCGAGGTGTACCATTTGCGCTGCATCAGCCGGATCAAGGATTCTTCGCCCGTCATAACACATTTTTCATCAAAGGCAATAGCCGCTGCGCCGCAAATCGCCACATCGGCGCTGTTTTCCATCGCTAAGTTATATAGAAAACTCAAAAAATCCGGCTCCGCCCAATCATCGTCGTCAATAAAGGCTATATATTCACCTTTTGCCGCTTCCAAGCCGGTATTGCGCCCCGCGCCGATATTCCCGCGCGTACGGTGTATGACGCGGACGCGGTTATCCCGACCTGCGTATTCGTCCGCTATTGCGCCGCTGCGGTCGGCGGAACCGTTATCCACGATAATAAATTCAAAATCCGTAAGTGTCTGCGCAAGAATGCTCTTTATTGCCCTGTCTACGAAATCTTCGCGGTTATAAGTCAGCATTATTACCGAGATCATACTTACACCTACTTTCTTTCATACTCATGAACGAATACATTTGCCAAACATGAAAACCTAAAACCTTGGATGTCGTCGTAACGCCCTACATTCTGAAACCTCAACCCATCAAACGCTTCGCGTTTGAACAGCGTATCGCTTGCGCCGCAGCATTTCAATTATCGCTTCTTCCGCGTTCATAACAAGCGATGTATTCGCCGCGCGCCGCGTCGAGTCCGACGTTGCGGCCGCTGCCAATATTGCCGCGTTCGCGATGTATTACGTGGATTCGCGGGTCACGGGCGGCGTACTCGCCGGCAATCGTGCCGGAGCTGTCAGTCGACCCGTTATCTACTATAATAAACTCGAAGCCGCGGAACGTCTGCGCCAGTACGCTTTCGACAGCCCGGCTCACGACCGTCTCCCTGTTGTAGGTAAGCATTATGACTGATATTGCAGGTGTTTTCATTCCTCATCCCAGACTTTCCACGGCGCGTCGCCGTTTGTCCACAACGCTTCAAGCGCGCCCTTGTCCCGAGCCGTATCAAGGCAGTGCCAAAACCCGTAGTGCTTGTACACTCCGAGCTTGCCGTCGCTTGACAATCGCTGCAATGGTTCACGTTCTAGTATGGTAGAGTCGCCGTCAAGGTAGCCGAACACTTCCGCTTCCATAACCATAAACCCGGCGTTAATCCATCCGCCGGACTCTTTGGCTTTTTCGTGAAACCCGGTAATTGTACCGTCGCGGTCGTTTATATCAAGTACGCCGAACCGTCCGCCGGGTTGAATCGCCGACAGCGTAACGGCCTTGCCCGACTTCTCGTGCGTATCGAGCAGTTTCGGCAAGTCAATATCACTCACGCCGTCGCCGTAGGTCAGCAGAAAGCGTTCGCCCTCTACGAACTTGCGAATCCGCCGGATTCTCCCGCCGGTTTGCGTGCTAAGCCCAGTGTCAACGACCGTAACACGCCACGGCTCCGCGACGTTATTGTGTACGGTCATCGACCCGCCGTTCGTGAAGTCGAACGTAATGTCACTATGGTGCAGGTAGTAATCGGCGAAGTATTCCTTAATCGCATAGCCCATATAGCCGCAGCATATCACGAAATCGTTTATGCCAAAGTGGCTGTAGTATTTGAGTATGTGCCACAGAATCGGCGCGCCGCCGACCTCAATCATCGGCTTCGGGCGCAGGTACGACTCTTCGCTGATTCGAGTTCCGAACCCACCCGCGAGTATGACTGTTTTCAAACTATCACCTGCCTGTTTCACTAAAGAACCCGACGAACAAGGGCGCGGCGAAGCCGCGTTTTCGTTCGCGAAAATTCCGAATCCAGTAATAAATAAGAATACTGATTTTGTGCCATTTCTGCGTTTTAGTAAATTAAATATTTAAGCTGTTCTGTTTTATTCAGGGATAAACCCTTATATTTTCGTCACTCCTACGCCATGCACTTATAGAGTTCCGCCGTACCCGCGTCAAACATGCGGCCTTTAAGCCGGACCGCTTTCAAGCCCGCCGTGCCGATCATCGCGCTTAACGCGCCGGTGAGCTGGTATTCGCCGTTTTGGGTTTTGCCTTGGGCAATGTCGTCTTCCAGCGCGGCAAAAACCTCCGGGGTGATTACATATTGGCCGAACACAGAGTAATAATTTTCGCGCCGTGCCTTGGTGGGCGTACAGAGGTAATCCCGCGCGTACTCCTTGGACGGTTTTTCAACAAACCTGCGCACCCGCATAACGGTTTCCTCATCATCTTCCCAAGCCCCCGCCAGTATGCCGTACCGGTCCACCTGTTCCAGCGGTACCGCGTGGATTGAAACCATCGGCTGATTGATAGTTTCGTAGGCTTCTATCATCTGCTCCATGCACGTCTGTGCCGTTCCGGATTTATAAAGCGTATCACCCAAGAGTAACAGCGCCGGCTCATCCTCGCAAAAATCCCGTGTTTGATACACGGAGTAGCCGAAGCCAAGCCGCTCGTTTGGTATACGAAAGCGCAGCGCAGCGCCTATCCGCTGAATTTTTTCCTCATATCTCCGCATGGATGGTGTCAGTTTATTTAAGTGCTCCGCCTGCAATGGTTCTGTAAAATACCTGCGGTAGTAATCCAAATCTTCCTGGTTGCTCACAACAAGGCAAATTTCCTCCAAACCGCTGTCATAAAGCTGTTCCAGCAAGATTAAGACGACAGGCTTAACAAATCCATCGCTGTCTGTCACTGGCAGAAACTCTTTTTTAATCAATCGTGTGGCCGGGTACAGTCTTGTGCCGTATCCCGCCAAAGGGATGACCGCCTTGCGAATTTGCCGCCGCGCGGAAAGCGTCAGCGTATACGCGTCCAAACCGATAGAAGTCAAATACCGCGTAAGCTCTTGCTGGGCCTCCGGGCTTTTGGCCAAAAACTGAACAGAACCGTCGCCCTGGGAGCCAACGCCTTTTCCGCCGTACGTAAGCGGCAAAATCATCCTATCCGTGAGCACCGCGTGCAGTTTTGGCGCGCGAAGCTGCTCGATAGAAGCAGGGGCCACCTTGCTGTCAAATAGTTTTTGAGCTTCCGTCATCAGCCGCCCAAGGCTTTCCGCGTCGCCCGAGGCTATCAGCTCCGCGGCCCGCTCCACCACGGCCATGTTCTCCCCGCCCAGGGCTTCGTGCACATTCCGCTCCAGTTCACTGCTGGGAAAGGGATAACACCTGTTTAGGTCGGAGAGGATTTTCACAGTGTCTTTTCCCGCTTTCAAATCAGCGAACACCCAGTGCAAGGGCTGCCTGACGGGAACGCGGCGGGCTTCAATGTCCTCGCCGTCAAAGGTCATGAAAACAGGCCCCACACCAAAGGCACAGGCTTGATCCAGCCGCCCGCAGCGGGACATAGTGCGCTGCTCACCCTTAAACGCGGCGTTCATTTCGCCTGCCGTATTCATGTTAAGCTCATAGGCAATATTAAACGCCCTGGCCACCAGCACGCATATGGCCGCGCTGGAGGACAACCCGCTTTTCATCGGAAGGGACATGCCCGTGATGGTAATCTCTAACCCGCCAACGTAGTAATGCTCGTTAACATACGAAGCCACACCGGCCGCGTAGGAAAAAAAATCACCTGAGGCCGCCGTCTTTTTAAGCGGTTCTTTTTGCATGGGACATTCAAAATCCGTCCAAACTGCCCGCAATTCCTCCGAAGTATTACGCATAATAAATTTATCCGCCTTTTTAGCGCGGGCGTAAATGCCTTGCTCAATACCCGTCACAATAGCGCGCCCGGCCACAATGTCCGCGTTTATCACACGCTGAAGCCCGGCCCAGTCGCTGTGTTCCCCAAAAAGGCACAGTCTGCCCGGAACAAACAGCCCGATTTCTCCAGTCATATTGCCCTCCTTTTCAGTAAGCACCGGTAACGCCCCATTGTCGCTAACTTAAGGCTCGGGAAAGGTCAAAACCTTAAAACCAACGGACAGTTCACCGTTAGGGGCCTAACGATGGTTTGTTCGTTGGCCCCAAACCCCGCTGCGCCGAGCAAGCTCGGCTATCGGGGACTTCGCCCCCGATACCGGATGTTCCGGCCCCGGCCGAGCTTGCTCGGCGCAGCCCCCTTCTTAAGTGCGGCAGGCGCAGCGCTTTTCTGTAGGGGTGAACCTAACGGTGAGTTGTCCGTTGGTTCGCCCGCTTTCAATAAAAGGGATTGTTTGTTTTTTTCTTAAGTTCGCATATGTGCGGTAACGCCCAAACCCAATGTTTGCAGCGCCTCCGCAAATTCAACATCACCCGGGAAAGCCGCCAGCGCCTCCGCAACGGTCGCCGCGGCGTTACCAGGGTCGCCGCACAAGACGTACAGTTCCGCCTTGAGTTTGCAGAGCAGCTTCTTGTCGCCGCATACATCTTCCAGCGCCAGGTATTCATCCACCGCGTCGTCCACACGCCCCGCGCTCATATAAAACTTAAGCCTTTTAAGCCGAACGTCAATAAACCATTCCACCTTTTCACATAAGGCGGCCGCGCGCAGAAGCGCGGTCAGTATCTGTTCGAGACCGTTATTTTCGGAAGCGTGCTTCAATTTATTTTCCAGACACCTATAGGCTTGCTTGTATGCCCCGTGGTATATCAAACTTGTTTCATGCCGGAAGTGCCGAATAAAATCCTCGTCAAGCTGCTTTATTCCCTCGTGGCCTCCTATGCGCCGCACCACTTCCCTGGACAGACTGTCCCCGCCAGACTCAAACATGGCGGCAAGCAGGTTCTCCAGCACCATGACAGAATCTTTTTGTAAAATGGCGTTGACAAATTCCCGTTTGTCTTGGTAATACCGATCTTGCACATGGGAAAGGCAACCCCAAAACGGCGCGTCATAACCTCTGAATAACCGCTCCAGGTAGTACCGGCCAAAACGGTTTGGGTTCCGCAGGTCAAAAACCGCGTTAATAAAGGTTTTAACCTCATTCCTGCCTACGCGTTCAAAATCCTTTGTGTCGTTAAAAACTTTTGCGATGTGGTATAGGAAACCGTTCTTGATTTCCGGCAGCTCATTGTTGTTCGCTTGTATATGGCGGGCAAGTCCCAAGGCTTTTTCAAAATATTCCAAGCCCTTTTCGTACCCTCCGAAAACCCTCCACAAAAGCTCGGAGGAAAATAAATACTCCAGCGCTTCAAATACTACCAGCGGACTTGAGTCTTTCGCGTTTTCCAGCATGGCCATGTCGTAGGACGCCACGCCGCCCCGTGTTATGGAGTCGGTAAAGTCGGCTGTCAAATCGCTGACAGCGTTTTTCAAGCGAAAAAATTCCGCCAATGCGTCACGGATAGGAAGGTTGCGCGAAATGACCTTATGTCTCCGCTCGATGACATTTGCGTAAGAACTTTTACGCAGCAGGTGATGGTATAAGATTTTTCCTGATGAAACAATGACGCCGCAACGACCGGCCGAAAGGATGCCCACATAGGTATCCAACCCGGAGCCGACTTCTGGTACATGGCGGAAACACTCCTTAAAAATTGCGGCCTTGGTAAGCCTTCCCCATACCGTTGAAAACGCGGGGGTATTTTCCCGCAGAAAAACCGCGATAGCTTCGTCGTCCGCGCAAACGGCATATGGATACCCATATGACTGTACAGATTCCCTGTCGTTTTCTGGTTTCCAGTAGGAGCCGCAAATCACCATGTCCGCCGTGTGTTCTTTCGCCAAGCAGTACATTTCTTCCAAGAAATCCTGGTCATAATAGTCGTCGCTGTCAATATTGCATATATATTCGCCGTTAAACAGCGTTTTCAGATACTCATACCGTTCGTTAATATAGGTATCGTTGTAGGAAAAATTAGTATTTTCCGGGAATGTTATAACCCTAACGCGGGAGTCTTTGGCGGCATATTCCGCCAATACGCGGGGCGAATCGTCCGTACAGGCGTTATCCACAACCACAAATTCAAAATTTGTATAGGTTTGTGACAGCACACTCTCCACCGCGCGGCGCAGCATTTCCTCAGGTGTGTTGTAAACAAAGGCGAAAACCGTAATTTCCGCCTTTCCGGGCGTGTGGTACAACACACTGGTTTCGCGGGGGTTATGCCGGATAAAATCCGAATCCAAACCCACTGTTTCCGCTTTCAGACTTATCAAGCGTGTAAGCCCGTCCGCCAGCGGGCCAGTTTTATGTTCAGAAACGATTTCCAAAAGTTTTCCATAACCGTGGCGGCATCCTTACTTAACGCCGCGTCCAGCAAGCCGCTCCCGCCGGTTAAATGCTGTTCCGGCGCCAAGGCGATATATTTCGCGTAAGGCGCGCCGTATGCCTCAAACAGCTCTTCAAACTGGGTCTGCCCAAAACGGTTTATGTTCCGTTCGTCGAAAACCGCGTTTAAATATCGCCGGACCTCAGCAACGCTTGGCGGGAAATTGAATCCCTTGGTTTTTTCCGCAATTTCCGCCAGCGGGCACAGGAAACTCAACCTTACCGCTTCCACATCGCCCGACTGCCGCGTCATGGCGCGCGCGACGTTCATGATAGAATCGCAGTCCTTCCTGTATTCTTTAAACCCGCCGTAAATACGCCACACGGTCGGATCCGTCACCATCAGCTCCAGCGCGGCCATCACCTCGGCGGGGTTTTGGCCCGCGGTCCGGTACATCAGCGCCGTATCTTCCG
>JAISYE010000227.1 GCA_031297485.1 Clostridiales bacterium | reverse complement strand
CCGCAATTTCGCGCTGGAATCTAGTTTTCAAGCACGTCCTAAGGCGTGTTTGAAAATTCCTAAAAGCGCGAAATTTCTAATGAAACCGCTGCAATGATAGTCGAGCTTGCTCGACGCTTCGCGCTGCGTCGAGCAAGCTCGCCTATCGGAATCTAGTTTTCAAACACGTCCTAAGAAATTTGCCTTTGGCACATAAAATATGTAAGGCCTTAGGGTCATCCGGGTCCCAACCCAATGTGAATTGAAACATTTTTTTCAACTCTCGCTGCTTTTACTTTTCCGCTCAGTACTTCATCCGGCAATTTTTCACTCGTTTCAATTACTTTTAAACTCAGGACTTTACCCCATTGGCGCGAACTTAAGGCTTGATGAAGGTCAAAACCTTAAAACCTTGGGGCTCTGCCCCAAACCCCGCCGGGGATTTCATCCCCAGACCTCTTCTTGCGCTTCGCGCGCACTTAAATAAGCATAAGCCTTGCACCTCTGAATAGACACCCAAGCCCAAAGTTTTTTCCATCTTTCTTTTCTTTAAAACTTGACTTAACATAGTAAAATTATTATGATAAAATTAGTCTAATGATAATGAATGAGAGGTAAAAATATATGTCCGTAAATACAAATAAATTAAAAGTTTTGATAGTGGCGACAGAAGTCAACCCATACGCGAAAAGCGGGGGGCTGGGGGACGTAGCCGGCTCGCTGCCGGGCTCGCTGCGCAGGCTGGGGGTGGACGCGCGTGTCGTCATGCCGAAGTATAAGTTTATTAATCAGGAATACCTGCGGCGCTGCTCCTATGCGGGTTCGTTTTTTACCAAACTGGGTTGGCGCAGTCAAAGCGCGTCTATATACAGAATGGACGGTGACGCGCCCATATATCTTATTGAAAATGACTATTACTTTGGCCGCGACGGATTCTATGGCTATGGCGATGACTTTGAACGCTTCGCTTTTTTCTCAAAAGCCGCGGTTGAGTTTTTAAACGAGGTTGAGTTCCAGCCGGATGTTATTCATTTTAACGACTGGCAGACCGCTCTGGGAACTGTCTATTTAAAAGACCAGTATTCCCGCTATTTGTTCTATTCAAAGATAAAATCCCTGTACTCAGTCCACAACTTGCAGTACCAGGGCGTGTTTGGACGGGACATTTTAAACACTGTGGACTTAAACGACGGTTACTATAACAGCAGCCAGCTGGAGTTTTACGGCAATATAAGTTTTATGAAGGCGGGGCTTGTTTACGCGGACGCGGTAGGCACTGTAAGCGAAACCTATTCCAAGGAGATACAGACGCCTAACTACGGCTTTGGCATGGACGGCATACTGCGCAGCCGCGCCGGAGATTTGTACGGTATATTAAACGGAATAGACAACGACAAATATAACCCCGCGGCGGACCCGCGCCTGTATGCCTGTTACGACACCAAGCGCATAGGAGCCAAGTACGCCAACAAGCGCGCGCTGCAAAAGCACCTCGGCCTGCCGGATCGAGACGTGCCAATGATAGGTATAATCTCCCGCTTGGCTAACCAGAAGGGTTTTGACCTTATCAGCGTTGCGATGGAGGAGCTTATTTCAAAGGATATCCAAATTGTGGTGCTGGGTACGGGCGAGGGCCGGTATGAGGAACTTTTCCGCCACATGTCCTGGCGTGCCAAGGACAAGGTAAGCGCGAATATTTTTTTTGATGACGATTTAGCGCGTAAAATTTACGCGTCTTCTGATATTTTTTTAATGCCGTCGCTGTTTGAGCCTTGCGGCTTGGGACAACTCTTCGCCATGCGTTACGGCAGTGTGCCTATTGTACGCAAGACGGGCGGCCTGGCCGACACTGTTTCCCATTACAACCCGAACACAGGGCAGGGAACGGGCTTTGTGTTTGAGGACTACAACGCCAGCGGCATGATGTGGGCTGTAAATGAGGCTTTGCGCGCCTATCGCATGGGGCCGGACTATTGGGGCAGAATAGTTTATAACGCAATGTCAGCGGATTTCTCCTGGAATAAATCCGCCGAAAAATATGTGGAACTATATGAGAAATTGAAAGAGAGTTAGAAATGCGTGAAAAAGTATTAGCGACATTGGAATACACCAAGATAATAAAAATGCTTACCGATAAAGCCGTATCGACTATGGGCAAGGAACGTTGCGGCACGCTTGCGCCAATGACCTCTTTGGACGAGATTACGCGCGCGCAGCGCGAAACATCCGAGGCGGTGAGCATGATAATAAAACGGGGGTCGCTGCCCTTGGGGGGAATACGCGACGTGCACGAGGCGGTGCGGCGCGCCGCAATAGGCGGTATGCTCTCTATGGACGAGTTAGTGGATGTGGGCGACTTTTTGTACGTTGTCCGCAAGGCAAAGCATTTTATTGAGTTTGACCTTTCTGAAAAGGAAAGGGAGGAAGAAAATTTCCCCTTGCTCGCGCCGCGCTTTTCCGCCCTGCAAACAGCTCTTGCCCTTGAAAAGGAAATAACCCGTTGCATACTCAGCCGCACGGAAATGGCGGACGACGCCAGCGCGGGGCTGCATGAAACGCGAAACGCCATTAAAATAGCCAACGCGCGCATAAAGGACGCGTTAAACGCCATAATTCATTCCCAGAGCCACAAGACCATGCTGCAGGATGCGATTATTACTATCCGCGCCGACCGCTATTGTGTGCCGGTAAAACAGGAATATAGGGCAAGTTTTTCCGGAATTGTGCACGACCAATCCGCTACGGGCGCGACGCTGTTTATTGAGCCTGCCGCGGTAGTGGAGCTTAACAACAAACTGAAAGAACTGGCCGCCCGTGAAAAAGCCGAAATAGAAAAAATACTCATGCGTCTTAGCAGTTTAACTGCTGAAAACGGCGACTTGATTTTGTCCAATACAGAAATACTTACGGATTTGGACTTTATTTTTGCCAAGGGGGAGCTTTCCCTGGCAATGAAGGGTTCGGAGCCTTTGTTTAACACACGGGGCGCAATACACATTAAAAAGGGAAGGCATCCGCTGCTTAACCCCGAGACAGTAGTGCCGACGGATATCCGCCTTGGCGAAAGTTTCACGGCGCTGCTGATAACCGGCCCGAACACAGGCGGCAAGACTGTCTCGCTGAAAACCCTGGGGCTCTTTACCCTTATGGGGCAGGCTGGGCTGCATATCGCGGCCTTTGATAATTCCGAGCTGGCTGTGTTTGACGGCGTGTTCGCCGACATAGGGGACGAACAAAGTATTGAGCAAAATTTAAGCACGTTCTCCTCGCATATGAAGAATATTATTAAAATTCTGGCGGAAGTAACGGACAATTCGCTGGTGCTTCTGGACGAACTAGGGGCGGGTACTGACCCGACCGAGGGCGCGGCTTTGGCTGTGGCGATTCTGCAATATTTAAACTCGCGCGGCATCCGTACTGCGGTTACAACTCATTACAGCGAGCTTAAACTTTACGCCCTGGCGACCAGCGGCGTGGAAAACGCGTCCTGTGAGTTTGACGTGGAAACTCTCCGTCCAACGTACCGGCTGCTGATAGGTATACCGGGCAAGAGTAACGCCTTTGCCATTTCACAAAAACTCGGGCTGCCGGATACAATCATAGCGGGCGCAAAGGAGGTTGTAAGCCACGAGGACGCGCGGTTTGAAGATGTAATAACAGACTTGGAAATAAGCAGGAAGAACGTAGAATTGGAACGCGAACGGGCGCAGCAGTTCCGCGGGGAAGCGGAGAAGCTCGCGGGCGAGCTTGAGGCGCAGCGCGCTAAGTTTAACGAACAGCGGGACAAAATACTATTAAAGGCGAGGGAGGAAGCGCGTGAAATAATCCGCGCGGCAAAGACCGCGGCTGACGAGCTTAGCCGCGAATTCAACCGCAAACTAGCCGCGTCGTCGCGGAAGGAAATGCAGGCTGCGCGTGAAAAACTGAACGAAAGGCTGAGCATCGCAGAGGCGGCGCTGGAGGCCCAGACGCTTCCGAAACGTGTCTTAAGGTCCATACCGGAAGTACTGCGGCGGGGCGACAGAGTGTTTGTGCATACGCTGAGCCAATCCGGCGTGGTGGAGACACCGCCTGACGCTGGCGGCGAGACACTGGTGCGAGCTGGAATAATGAAAATAAGAGTGAACAAGCGTGATTTGTCCCTAGAGGAAGTGGATGGTCTTGTGCCGTCAGCCGCGAAAAGGCCGGAGGCGGGAGCGGTATCCCACAGCGTACGCGCCGATAAGAGCCGCAGCATATCGCCGGAGCTTGACATTCGCGGCTGCAGTGTCACCGAGGGGTTAGAGCGCGCGGGAAAATACATTGACGACGCCTATTTGGCAAGCACCGGCCAGGTTGTGATTATACACGGCAAGGGCACCGGCGCGCTGCGCTCCGCAGTTCACGATATGCTCCGGCGCAGCCCCAGCGTTAAGGACTACCGGCTGGGCACATTCGGCGAAGGCGAATCCGGCGTAACCATTGTGGAATTAGCTTAAAACGTTTCAATCCACATATGGGCGGGACCCGAATGACTATATGACTTTAGGACGTGTTTGAAAACTGGATTCCAGCGCGAAATTGCGGCGGTTTCATTCGAAATTTCGCGCTTTAAGGAATTTTTAGACACGCCTTAGGGAAGTGGGTGAGCAAACGGTCAACTATTCGTTAAAGAAAACTTTAACGAATAGTTAGGGCCTGATTGGGCCGGGGGAGTGCTTTTACAGCTCTCCCGGACGTATTTTTATGTTAGGCGCATCTCGTATAAGCAGTTCGTGATAAACAAAATCTATTAATTCTTTCCTGTCAGCGTCAGAATATTTTCCGTGTGAAAATGATGGATATGAAAAAATTTCAGAACATGGCCGCAGCCTTATGGATTTTTTTAAAAAGGCCTCGGGCATTCTAAAGGTCCCAATGCTGAATTCATGTACAGCCGATAAATCAATTTCGCGCTGAAGCTCAACGATTAAGTCCATATAATGTTCCTGCCAATTTTCCACATATAATATGGGATCAATGCATATCCGCACACGCCAGCCATCGCTTAAAGCCGCGTTTATGCTACTGATACGGTTCGTAAGCCCAGGCGCGCCGTGCTCGCGCCTGTTGGTTATTTCCCTTGGCGAAACCGTCCAGGAAATTACAACGTTAGAAACTGGCCGGAACCTCCGTATAGCGTTATATGCCGCGCTCTTTGTTCTTATTTCTATCTCCAAATCCTCGTGCGTCCGCGTCATTTCAAGCCAATCTGACAAGAAACCCGTAATATGCTCAAACGCTAATAAATCCGTGTCATATGAAACACACACATACATCGAGTGCTTCTTCAAAAGTTCAGTCACTTCCCCATATATTGCCTTTGGGTTTACGAATATAACGACAGCGGCTGACGGCAGCATACCCTGCAGGTAGCAGTATTCGCAGTCGTACAGGCAATTAAGCATGTGGTTGACGTAATAAAAATGCTCGTTTCCGAAACTGTCGCACAGTTCCGAGCCTTTATACAAGCCTCTGCCGCCGTTTTTCGACAGTATCAGCGACGGGCTTTTCTTCTGCGCGGCAAAATTGTGCTGTTTTTGACAAAACACATCCTTGTAATGGTTTATTTCTATTTGCCGCGCGTTGGGAAACGCGCTCAGCACTTGCTTTGTCAGTGGATAGCCTCTCGCGCTCCCTTCCACATATATATGGGAAAACGGCGGGTTATACAACACTGTTTCCATAGCCGCCACTCCTTTACATCCTCCTCATAATATTGGGTCTTTCAAAATTCGGGTGGTATCCAGAGTAATTTTTCTTGTAATTTTAGCGCCATAATGCTATTATAATTACATGAATCCTAAGGCCTGTTTGAAAATTCCTTAAAGCGCGAAATTTCGAATGAAACCGTTGCAATTTCGCGCTGGAATGTCATTTTCAAACACGTCCTAAGGACTGCGTATTAGGCGGTTAGTCGAGCAAGTTCGGCTATCATAGTCATTCGGGTCCCACCTGAATGTGGATTGAAACTTTATTTGACTACACAAAATTTTTATATTATACTATATTCAATTTAAGGCATGTTTGGAAATTCCTTAAAGCGCGAAATTTCTAATGAAACCGTTGCAATTTCGTGTTGGAATCCAGTTTTCAAACACGTCTTAAACAAACTATCAGCCCGAATGGCGGAATGGTAGACGCAAAGGACTTAAAATCCTTCGGGGGCGACCTCGTGCCGGTTCGAGTCCGGCTTCGGGCATAAGACTTAACCTAAGGCGTGTTTGAAAATTCCTAAAAGCGCGAAATTTCGAATGAAACCACTGCAATGATAGTCGAGCTTGCTCGACGCTTCGCGCTGGAATCTCGTTTTCAAACACGTCCTAAGGACCCAACGGCCGAACCAACGTTAGGCCCCTAACGGAGAACTGTCCATTGACCTTAAAACTACTCCACAACCCCCACAGCCTTAACACCTTCGGCCAGTTCCTTGTCGTTGGCGTCGCCGGCCACAACGCTGCCCGGAGCCAGACCTTGCACCACAACATCGTTGCTCAGTTCCATGCCCTTGACGATCTCAGTCTTTTTCAGTACACCGTCGGCAATTTCCCAAACCCGCTCGGTCTCGTCCTCCTTAAACAGCGCAGTCTTAGGAAGAACTAACACATCCTCCTGTTTGTATACCAGGAACCGCACGTCCGCGTCGTACCCGATTTTAAAAAACTCAGGGCTTTCCAGAGGTTCAACAAACACGCGCACCTTGCGTTCCTCCACCCCAAGGGTGGAAACGCGCACCTGTGCCTCGTCCTCCACCTCAAACACCCTGCCTTTGTAAACTTCGTCGCCCGCGCGGCGCTTAAGTATAATCTCCACTTCCTTGCCCACTTCCACGCTGTTGATATCATTTGTGGCCACATACACCGCGATAAGTGGCTGGCCCGTGCTTATCACGGCCACAGGCGCCGCTGCGGAAACCGTCTGCCCCAGGGAAACCATCAGTTCGGTAACAATGCCGCTTTCCGGCGCGTAAACCATCGCGTCGCCCTTGGTCTTGTTCAGGCGGTCAATGGTATGCCGCACGCTTGTTATCTGCGCGTCGAAATATGCCTTCATCTCTGTGGTGTAGTCCTTGGTCAGCGACTCGTCTATTCCGATTATCTGTTCTTCCAGCGCTGCCCTGGCTGCGCTGAAATATTCATCCCTGGTCTGCTGCAGGCTCGCCAACGGACCCGCCTCTATCACTTTCAGCTGCTGCTGGCTTCGAATGTACTGCTGCTCGTAACCCTTCAGAATTTCCTGCGCGGCTTCCAAATCGGACAGGGGTATGGCCCCGCTGTCGTAGAGCACCTGGAGTTTCTCCGCGTCGCGGGACGCGCGGGCAATGTCCGCCTCGTTCTGCTCCAGTATAATCGCCTGCAGCCGTGCCTGCTCTTCCTTGAGCCGCGCCTGTTCCTCCGTAAGCCGCTCCTGGCTCTCCTTTGCCAGGCTGTCGTCGCTTGCCTGCGCGTCAATGGTGGCTATCTCCTTTAACAGCCCGTTCTTTTGCAGGATAAGACTGTCCGCCTCCCTTGCCCGCGCCAGGTCCAAGTCGTTTTTCTGCGCCGTCAGGCTGCTTATCTGCGCCTGGGCCTGCGCCAAATCAAAGTCCAAATCCGACACGTCTATTCTGCAAAACGACGCGCCGGCTTCCACCGGTTCGTCCTCCGCCACGTATAGTTCCGCTGTTTTGCCGCTTAATAGGGGATACACGTTTACATCGTCCCTGTAGCCCACCACGCCCTTTTCCGTAAAGTACAGCGCCGCCTCACGGGGCTGCAGCACTATGGCCGGCACGCTTAAGGGCTGAATCGAGACGTAATAGGCGTATGCGCCGCCGCCCCCCGCGATTATCACAAGCAGAAGGATTTTAACAAAAGTCTTCATTTACTCTCTCTCCTTTAATACCTCAACCATGTCCAGAAATTTAATTTTCCTGCGCGTAGACCTGTTCGATAAAAACACCGCCGCCAAACACCCCACAAACCCGGCTGCCAGCCCGGAGAAGGAAAGCGTAGTGGGAAACTCAAAGGCGTCCACCATCTGCTTCATCATTTCGTTAATTGAAATCATAAGCAGCTTGGTAAAGGGTATGCCAAACAGCGCGCCGGCGGCAAAGAGCACCCAATATTCAAACCCGTGTATTTCCCCTACTTCACGGATATGCATGCCCAGTACCCGCAAGGTTGCGTACTCCCGGCTTTTTTCAGACATGGAAATTGTTGAAGAATTGTAGATTATCGCAAAGGCCACCACTACCGCCAACACAGCCATCATATAGATAATCGACTGGTAGGAGTTCATCATCTGCATAAAATTTACTACAGCGCTCTTTGTCTCCTCAAAGCCCATAATATTCCTAGCTTCTTCCATCGCTGCTTTGAGGCCGTCCGAATCCGTGGTGCGCACCATTACGGCCTCTGCCTCGTCCGGCAGGTCCAGCATGGCGTTAAGTACGTCCGTGTCCATATACATGGCCGATACGCCGTTCTGGTGGATTATCCCGCTTACCCGCACCGGCAGTTCGTCCTCGTTGTAGGGCGTCGTCACCATCAGTGTGCCTCCTGGCTTTATCATAAGCTTATCGGCAAGCGAATTGGTCACCAGGGCGCCGGACGCGGGCAGGGGCGCCAGCGACTTGTCGTAGTCGTCATATATGCGGTACAAGGCAGAACCCCGCTTTACGCCGATAATCATGTAACCTTCCTTTAAGTGGCTGTACCGGACCTCTGCCGGTATCTGCCGAAGTGTTTCCGCCACGTAAACGCCGGGCAGGCCGCGGGCGTCCCTGGCTGCCCGTGCCGCGTCCATTGGCAGGGCCAGTACCAGCTTGGCGTCATAGGTCTGAATCTTCGTAAACTTGGCGGTCATCATATCTGTGAACATGCTTATCATTGGCGTTATAAAGGCTATCATGCCAAAGGAAAACATTATGCCAACCACAATAAACAGCGAGCGCAGTTTCGCGCGGGTAATATTCCTCATGCCCATGCTGCCCCGGGAGGACAGCAGGACCCGCAAAAATGGCAGGCTGCGCATTATGTCCGACTTGACCGGCGGCGCCGCCGGGGGTCGCATGGCGTCAGCTGGCATCAGGGAAAGCACGGGCCGGGCGCCGGCGTATGTTCCTATAATACCGGTGCCTATGGCCAGCAGGATGCTCTGCACCATCAGGCCGGCGGGTATTTCCTTTTTTAGGCCGGGTATAGTAAAAAACTCCATATACATATCTACCAGCGGGCCCACGGAGAAATAGCCCAGCAGCAGTCCCAGCAGTCCGCCCGCCGCGCTGGTTACAACACCGTACATTATATAATGGGTTAAAATTTCTGTGTTTGTGTAGCCAAAAGCCTTAAGAACCCCTATCTGGGTACGTTCCTGCTCAATTACACGTTTCATCATTAAAAGCAGAATAAGTGCCGCCATTGCGGCGAACACCACGGGCATCACAGTAGACATGGCCTTTGTCTGAACTATTTCGCTGTCCAGCATACTGTAGCTGAACTGGTTCTCGCGGGCCACCAGGGAAGTAAGGCCGTAGGGAGTAAGGGCGTCTGTCAGGCTGGCCTTTACGCTGTCGAAATCATATCCGGCTTCCAGCGCAAAGGAAAGCTGGTTAAAGGCATCGCCGGCGCCCAGCAGGATGCCCATGGATTCTTCCTCCACATAGGCTATGCCAAAGGCTTCCGCGTCCGGGTAGATGTCCGCCGTGTCCCGCACCGCATAGACAAAATCCGGGCTTTCGGCCCCTCCGACTATATTAAAGGCCACTTCGCGGCCATTAAGGGCCACGGTTACAGCCGCGCCGTTTTCCAGGCCGTGGATGTTCTTAAACCCCTGGCCAAGCCATATGTCCAAGGGCGCGGAAAGCGGGCCGCCGTCCACAACCGGCGCGTTAAGGGGCGATTCCTCATCTGTGTCAAAGGAAATAAGCCGCAGCCAAATAGTTTTTTCGTAGTCAAGGCTCGCCCCCCGATCCGGCATTATAACCCGCGCGTCCCTGACCAGGCGCATCTGAACCTGGTACACGCCCTCTATCTGGGTAAGGGAGGAGGAGGCGGACTTGGGTATGGCGACTACCTCGGCAAAAGCGTCCGCCATGCGCTGCTCGCGGTAATAGATTTCCGCGCCCTGCTCCAGCACTGCGGAGGAGGCGCCCATTGCAGCGTACATGTAAACAGCCACAGCCACCAGCACGACGCAGGAAATGTACGCAGCCTTGGAGCGCCAAATGGAGCGCACGGCTTTCTTAAACAGGTTCACCAGCTCACCTCCTCAGGCGGGACAGGCTCGGCGTTATGTTCCACGCGGTCAATGAGGCCGTCCCGGATGTAGAACACCCTATCGCCTATTCTTCCTATACCCGCGTTATGTGTAATTATTACCACAGTTTTGCCCTGAGTTTGGTTAAATTCCTTGAGAATTTTCAGCACTTGTATGCCGGTGCTGAAGTCCAGCGCGCCGGTAGGCTCGTCACACAGAAGTATATCAGGGTTTTTCGCCACTGCCCGGGCTATTGCCACGCGCTGCTGCTGTCCGCCGGACAACTGTGAAGGGAAGTGCCTGCCCCTGTCAGCCAGGCCGATGGTTTCCAGCAGGCTGTCTACTGGAATCGGGTCCGAGGAAAGCTCCGCCGCCAGGGCGATATTTTCCCGGGCCGTCAGGTTTGGCACCAGGTTATAGAACTGGAACACAAAGCCGACGTTTTTGCGGCGGTAAATTGTAAGCGCCCTGTCGGACATCTTGCTCACGTCCTTGTCCTGGCACATTATTGTGCCGCCTGTAGGCCGGTCGATACCGCCGATAATGTTCAGAATAGTGCTCTTGCCGGAACCGCTGGGGCCAAGCACCACCACGAACTCACCCCGGTAAATTTCAAAGCTGACCCCGCGCAGCGCCTGGACAATCACCTCGCCCATCTTATAATCCTTCGTAAGGTTCTCAATTTTAAGAATAGTTTCCATAACGCTCCTTTCACGTGTTACTCGAACATTTTTTCCACCGCTGTATCCAACAGGAACTCTATTACAGTATCAAAGTCGGCTAACATACCAATAGATTCTTGAAAACACAACGCCAAATATACCGCGGTAATTACCGCCAAGAATTGCCCCATGCCTACCAGCAGCTTCTGCCCAAAGGTGTTCAAAACCTTTTCCATATCCACAAAATCCTGATGCCGGCGTTCGTGCAGCAGTTCATCGGGCAGCTCGCGCCGTATCATATCATAGTCTTCCCTGTAAGAAAGCGTCCAGCGCTTAACCTTAGCGTCCTTGGCCATCATTTTCAGGTATTTGGCCAAGTCGCGCTTTGTGGGGTTTTCAGGCAGATAATCCTTTATTTTGGACATCAGCTCGTCCCCGTAATTATCCACTGTATCCAGAAACAGCATGGCCTTAGATGGATAAAATGAATAAAACGCCCCTGTAGATATGCCTGCCATTTTGCACAGCTCGCTGACACTGGTCTTTTTGTACCCGTACCTGCCCCACAGCGCTTCGCAGCTGCTCCGCAGCTTGTGCCGTATCCGCACGGTTTCCGTTTCCGAAAACGCTTTGCCCATCATCTCACCCCCCCCCCTTGTGAATCAGCAAAACGAACCTATGAATAAAAATATTGATTGATTCATTGATTATTTTACGATGCGCCGGAAGAAAAGTCAAGGGGAAGGTTAATGGTATAATATTCAAATTAAGATATTTGAAGGGGTATTAGTGCATGTGATTGGGAAGGTTTCTATTCAGAGGTGCAAGGCTTATGCTTATTTGAGCGCGGGCGAAGCGCAAGAAGGGGGCTGCGTCGAGCAAGCTCGACTATCGGGGACGAGTCCCCATATACTATACACGCAATATCGGAGGCGGATGGCAACCCGCCCGTTTGGGGGCAGAATCCCTAACGGTGAAGTGTCCGTTGGTTTTAAGGTTTTGGTGTTTTGACCTCTGAATAGACACTTGGGAAGAATAACAAAAAGCAGCTGTGAATAATTGTCTATTGACTTTTGCTGATTAATTTGCTATTATTTAGATATAATAAAGACAGGGAACATCGCCAATGTTCCCTGCCAGGTATAGCCGCCCAGGGCGGCGGGCCTGCTTCGGTTAGTTTTTTGAGATAACAAAAAGTAACCGGCATACCTTAGCGCGGATGGCCGGTTATTTTTTTGTGTTTTTAACTATTACAATCACTAAACCCAGCAAACCAATGAGAAATAAACCAAAGGTCAACGCCAGTATTAAAGCCTCGTAAACAGTCATGTGCTCACCCCCTTCCGGTCAGGCGGATTTCACCTGACCTTTCGCGAA
>JAISYE010000226.1 GCA_031297485.1 Clostridiales bacterium | reverse complement strand
AGAGGCATAATCGACATATGCAAAGGCTTGTCGCTCAACGACAGCTATTGGGTAGTGCCGGAGGGCTTTGAGGGTAAATTCTCGGAGTATAACCTGTACGAGAACCGCTTTTCGGAAATCCTCGGACTCGTCGCGTACACCGGCGTAGGCGCGAGCGACGCGGCGTTCACCACCTCGCCGGAGCTTACCACCAACGGTATGCTGCCGAAGGCTTGGCGGTATATTGAGGACGAGGGCATCTATCTCTATAAGGGCGGCACAAGCGGTTTTGCCAATTCGGGCAAGGAACCGTACAGCGAGTTTTACGCGAGTCAGGTCGCCGAAACTATGGGTTTGGACGCGGTGAGCTATGACTTGGAGAACTGGAAAGGCATACTCGCGTCAAAATGCAAGCTGTTCACGGATATAGACACGGCTTTTATCGCAATTGGCAGAATCGTAACGTCGGGCGGGCTTGGCGCGGTTGTTAAATACTATGATGAACGCGGCGGCGTATTCGCAGACGCTATCCGTGATATGCTCGTTTTTGACGCGTTGACCTACAACGAGGACAGGCATTTCGGCAATTTTGGTTTGCTCCGCGACAATCACACGGGGGAAATCGCCGCGCCCGCGCCGATATTCGACAACGGCGTTTCGCTGTTCAGTTTCGCTATGCCGAGCGATTACGCGGATTTAGACGAGTACGCGAAAACACGCGCCCCCGCATACGGCGGCACGACGTTTGAGGGTATCTGCCAATCGTTTATGACCTCGCGGCAAGCCGAACAACTGCGTAAAATGGTTGGCTTCACGTTTACGCGCCACCCGAACCCAAAGCTGAATCTGCCGGAGGAACACCTTGCCGCAATCGAAAAACACCTGCGGAAAAGAGCGTCACAGATACTCCGATTGTCGAAACAGCAGACCAAGACCACGACAAAGGCAAGCAAACCATTTCTCGAAAAAATTGAGGCGAATAAGCAGCGTGTCGAGCAGGATAAAGCAGACGCTCCCGCGCGGGAAAAAGGTAAGAATCAACCGGAAATATAGCAACTGCCGATTCCGGGCATTTTTCATTAAGCGGGGCGGTTCATCAGAAATTGGTGAGCCGCCCCGCTTTTTCTTTTAGGATGTGCGTTTGACAGAAACAGAATTTGGGACGAAACGGAACTGTGACGAAAGCGCTTAATGCTGTGTCATGTGTTCAATATATTCCGTCAGCGTCTCCATAAAAGCGGGATTGTTATTGAGCGCGGCGACAATATTGTCAATGTTGTCGCCGGAAGCCAGGACAGTATCAGTGTGAATAAATCCTTTGGTCAAACTGTCACCAATTCTTGCCCAAGCGTTGAAAGAAAGCGAGTCCTTTTGTTTCGGACTATCGCCGTACTCTACGGTAATCTCTATGTCACCGCGCCCCACCTCTGAGGGCGGCATTACGAATCGAAGGCAGCTAACGCTTTGTACGTCAAGCTCGTGCAAGTGTATTGGAAAATTCATATTGGTAACATCCTTTCAAAATAGCCTGCCCAAAAGCGCAGTATTGAAGCCATAGTACACGTCTGAACTGTCTTTGTCAAGAGACAAGGACAACCGCCGCGTTATGGCGTACATCTGCGCGACACGAGGACTTGACCCGGACATCGCGCGCGGGCTGATGAAGTACGGCGATATTCCCGCAATCAACCTCGGTATGTTATAAGCCCGAAACGAAAATTTCACCCAGTCACACCCGAATCGTCAACTGACGGTTTGGGGCGTTTTCTTTTTACAAATTTCAAAAAACGGAGGCGAATAAATGGATTTTAACGACCTACTGGAACACGCGCCCAAGAACATCCACATCTTTGACGGCCTGCTCAAAGCGCGGGCAATGCTTGAACGTCACCGCAAAATCGCGGTTTCGGTCAGCGGCGGCTCTGACAGCGATACCATTATGGACTTGCTCGAACTTGTAAAACCCGAAGCCTGCGAACTCGTCTATGTCTTTTTCGACACGGGGCTTGAATTTGACGCGACGAAGCGCCACCTTGACGAACTTGAAAGCAAATACGGCGTTACAATTAAACGCCGCCGCGCCAAAAAGACCGTTGCGGCGGCGTGCCGCGACTACGGCGTCCCGTTTATCAGCAAAGATGCGAGCGAGATGATGAGCCGTTTACAGCGGCACGGCTTCGACTGGAACGACGCGCCCGAAAACGCCACAGTCGATAAATACGGCAGGTGCAAATCAGCGCTTGACTGGTATTTCGACTGCCGTCCTCTAAGTATCAGCGGCAAATCCAAGTACAGTATAAGGCGACACAAGCTGCTCCGCGAGTTTATTCAGGCAAACGCGCCGGGTTTCGCGGTTTCGGACAAGTGCTGCGACTACGCGAAAAAACAGACGGCGGCTGATTTTCAAAAAGAGTTTAAGGCCGACCTAATTGTAAACGGTATGCGCCGCGCCGAGGGCGGCAGACGCGCCGGAAGCGTTCAAACGTGCTTCACGCCAAGCAAGGGCTGCAAGCCCGATAACTACCGCCCGCTGTGGTTTTGGACGGACGATGACAAGGCGGCTTATAAAGAATGGCGCGGTCTGCGCTACTCCGATTGCTATGAGGTGTGGGGGCTTACTCGAACCGGCTGTGTCGGCTGTCCCTGTAATTCCAAAGCGGAACAGGAACTTGAAATCGTCGAACAATACGAGCCACAGCTTGCCAAAGCGGCCCGAAACGTATTCGGCGCGTCCTACGACTTCAAGCGGCGGTACGCCGACTACAAAAACGAAAACAAGGGGAGGCACCCGAATGTATAACCTTATTATTTGCGAGAAACCAAGCGTAGCCGCAAGCATATCAGCCGTCCTCGGCGCGAACAAGCGCGAGAACGGCTTTTTTATCGGCGGCAATCATATCGTCGCGTGGTGCTTTGGACATCTGTTGGAACTTGCGCCGCCCGACGCTTACGATGAGCGTTACTCAAAATGGCGGTACGAGGATTTGCCGATTGTAGTGAGTTCTCCTCCTATCATCTGGTTTGAACGCCTCAAAGAGTCTGGTCAAGGATCTAAGGGTGAAAACCTAAAGTGGGTGGCGGATGTTTTTACGGTTCATGACTGATTGTAATG
>JAISYE010000225.1 GCA_031297485.1 Clostridiales bacterium | reverse complement strand
GATCTGGAAAATGTCCAAGACGAAACAGCGCGGGCTGCGATAGTGTCCACATTCAATGCCATTGAGAGATTTGTCATGTGCGCTTGTATCGCGCAAGGGCTGTTGCAAATGTGCGCGTTACATATGGCAGGCAAGGGTAACGCGCGCCTGTTTCGTTGGCTGCGTACAAATCGCGGCAGTGCAGCCCCTTCAGAAGATACAATGGCGGACTTTTTGCGACGAAATATTTTTCGCGCTTTTCATTTTGCGGCGCATTTTTCGATACTGCGTTTAATTCAGTTCGTCCAAAACGCTGATTTTGACTCCCCAGATACTTATGCGGCTTGATGTGTGGTAAAATTTGGAGAAGTTTGAACTCTCAAGTTAGGTATAAGTCCATACTGTAACGTGGTGATCATGAAGGAGACAAATGTAGTTTGTCCCTCACATTAGTTGTTGAAAGAGGATGAGCGTTTTTATGAATGTAAAAAAGAAACTTACTGTCATATTTCTGTTGATTTTTATGACGGCTTGTTTAAGCAGCAGCGAACAAACGGATAATACAGAGACGGCAAGTTCGCCGGATACTGAAAACATACCGCAAGCCGGCACAGAATTTACCAACACTCAGGACACAAACGCGCAGGAAACCCTGACGATTTCGTCATTCGGCGGGTATAATATGAACGAGAAAGTCCGAGGTTTTAAAGCTCGTTTCCCCAATACCGAGGTCGTCTTAACAGAATACGATTTTTCAGAATACGAAAAATATTTTCAAACGCTCAGCACAAAGCTGATGAGCGGAACGATGGACGACATCTTCTCAAAATATGGGGATAGTACGATATACGGGCAAAACGGCTTGCTGACAGATTTTTATGAGTTTATAAAAACCGACGGGGATTTCAGCCATGACAATTACTACCTGAATGTGTTTGAAGCATGTGCGTTTGACGGCAAATTATTTTTCTTCCCTCTTGATTTTGCCTATTATCGTGTATCTATAAGCAAGGCCGCGCCGGAGCAGGCGCAGGCGGAATTCGCGGCGCTGGAAAGCGCGAGCTGCCTTGACCTGATAAGGATTTACAGCAAAATGGACGGCGCAAAATTAGGCTTCGAGAGAACTCTTGAATATATTATCATAAGGCAGTTCGTTTCTAATGAAGCGAGCCGCTTTATTGACTATACAAACTTGACGTGCGATTTTGACAACCCGGACTTTATTGATATGCTTAACGCCTTTAAAAGCGTGATTACGCCTGAAAAAATGGATATCGAAGTAGGAACATACAGCCAGACTTCTTTTTTTGACGATACAGCCGAAAGCGCGGAATATACCTTTAAAATAGATACCGCCGGTGAAGTACAGTACTTGCTGCCATACGGGCAGAGCGGCTTTTCGCGAAGCATTCCTTTAACTTTAAGCAACGGCGAGCTTAATATTTTTTCCTACCAGGAGTATTGTATTCCTGCTTATAGCAAAAACAAAGAATTGGCGTGGGAGTTTTTAAAGTACCTTTCTAATGAGAGTGTACAAGCTAATGATAACAATATAATGCCTGTTAATATTAATGGTTTCTGGAACAAATATGTTTTTGGCAGGGGAGGTGGGTTAGGAATATTTAAAAATTTTATCGGCGCCAGTGAGAGATACGAAGGTATTTATTTAAACGGTGATGAGGAAGAAATTATTGCGGACAGCGCGGCATATTTACACGGCATAAATATGCAGTTCCCCAAAACGTACTCATATATTGCCGACGGGGATGCTATTATCATTGACGATGAGGCCGCGAAATTTTTTAAAGGGCTTGCCACAGCCGAACAAACCGCGAAAAACATTCAGAACAAAGTCTCAATAAGGCTGACGGAATAGACGGCTGGCCGGGAGCAATTTAAAAAGCGTTTTACTTTACGCCGAATAATTTAGCAGGAGTGTGAAACTATGAACGGTATGAACGTCGCACCATTTATTCACATGATTAAGACGCCTTTAAGCACTTATTTTTATGATGTAAACACTAACAAAATAATTGAAGTAAGCGCTGAGGTTTATAATTTTCTTAAGAGCGTAGCAAGAGGAACCGAAACACAAGACGCTTTTGAAAATTCTGAAGCCGACAATAGGGCGCAGACCGTCAGACGTGTGGAGGAATTAAAAAAAGAAGGGTATCTTTCCGCGAAGCGGCCGGTAAAATGCCTGCATGGGCACAGCGACTTATTGGAGTATCACTTGGATTCAAATATCGAACAGGTGACTTTGCAGTTGACCCAGCAGTGTAACTTCAGGTGCGCTTACTGCGTATACACGGTCGAAAATTTTGACTACCAGCGCCATCACAGTCCGAAAAAAATGCCGTTGGAAGTCGCGTTAAAAACGGTTGATTTTTTTGTTAACCATTCCGCAAATCAGAAAGAAGTATGCATAGGCTTTTACGGCGGTGAACCATTGCTGGAATTTGAAACAATAAAAGCGGTAGTGACATACGCCAGGGAAGAATTCGCTGGTAAAAAACTTAAATATACCATAACGACCAACGGCTCTTTATTTACATTTGAAAACATGGGGTTTTTGGAAGAAAATAAATTTGACATCACCGTAAGTTTGGATGGAACACCTGAAATTCACAACAAGTCGCGCAAGTTCGCCGCAAATGGCGAGGGGACATTTTCCGCGATTGAAACCAATTTAAGAATCATGAAGGAAAGTTTCCCTGCGCTTTATAAAAAAGTAAATTTTAATGTAGTCCTTGATCCAAGAAACGCTTGCTTTGATTTGTACGCATTTTTTAATGAAAATGAGTTATTTTCCGCAAACCAGATTCGTTCAACCCTAGTGGACGATTTTTTCTCTATTGAAAAGGTAGTGGAAACCGAAGCATATTCTATCGAAAGCAGGATTTTGCAGTTTAAAGCGCTGCTGTCACTGTTAAAACGTTACCCAGACAATAAAGTGTCTAATTTAGTAAGAAGCACCGTTGCCTCTGCCGTTGAAAAAACGGAAACGGAGATGCGTGAGCAAAAGGAACTGCCTGACGTAACGTCGCACAGCGGACCGTGCATACCGGGGCAGAGAAGGCTTTTTGTAGATATACACGGCGACTTTTACCCCTGCGAACGAGTAAGCGAAACGTCGGACGTTATGAAAATTGGCGGCTTGGAATCCGGCTTTGATTATGACAAAGCGCGGGCGTTGCTTAATGTCAGCCAGCTGACCGAGAAAGAATGCAGAACGTGCTGGGCCATTCGGCATTGTATTTTATGCGCGCGTTTTTGTGACAATAACAGCGAATTGTCAGCGGAGCTGAAACTCTCAAATTGCGGCGGCGTGAGAAGTTCTGTGGATAACAAATTGCGTGACTATATAGCGCTTAAGGAATTGAAAGATTTTGCGAAAGGAGAACGTTATGAGCGAAAATAAGCATAGGATTTGTGTATATCCCTACAGCGATGAGTTTGAGCCTGTATTGCGGCACATGAACTTATTAGAACCCGATTACGCGATTTGCGCTTTAATCTCACCGAGAGGTTGGGGGCTTGAAGGTAAGGAAGCGGATTGCGGCGTTTCAGCCGAAAAATTAATTGTACGTTCCGCCTTCGGCGACATTCTCCCTGATATTAATACATTGCTTATCCCGGAGTTTGAATCTGACGAACAATTCGCGGAGATGGCGGTCAATAGCATAATCGGCGCTCCGCCAAAATTTGAAAGCGTATTATGCTTCGCAAAATTCAGCGAAGCACAGATTAATAAACTGGCGGATAATTTTTCTTCGCAATCACACCCGCCCGCCATAGATGACCAATGCAGTTTTGAAGCCGAGAATGTTTTCGAGTATGAAAGCAATGATACAGATATGCATTTGGAACCCTTGGATGTGCCCATAGTTGCCGTTGCCGGTACTTGGTGGAATATTGATAAATTTGAGACATCTCTGGCTTTAAGAGAAATGTTCCTGAGTAATGGATATAAAGTGTCTCAAATAGGTTCCCGCAATTACTGTGAGCTAATGGGGTTTCATTCTTTCCCAAGTTTCATGTTCGATCCTAGAGTTGACGCGGCAAAAAAAATAGTGTGTTTTAATAGATACGTCAAACGGATAATTGAAAAAGAACAGCCAGATGTCGTTATTGTTGGCGTTCCGGGTTCAATCCAAAGCCTTAATGACGAATATACCAATGGTTTCGGTTTGCTCGCATATTTAACGTTTCAAGCCATAACCGTAGATTTTCTTGTTTTGTGTTCTTTTTACGACCACAAAACAGACGCGTATCTTAAACTGATGTCAGAGTCATGTAAGTATAAGTTCGGCTGCGCGGCGGACTGTTTTCATATGTCCAATCTTTTTATAGATTTTACCATGACATCCGAAAGGAAAAGCATTGTGACCAACAAGATTGCGCGAAGCTATGTTTCGAAATGTTTGGACGAAATTGATCCAGCGCCGTCCATACCTGTTTTAAACATTTATGACAAGCAGGATTGCCGTAAACTGTTTGACATGATTATAGACAAATTAACGTTCGAACCTTGAAAACTGAATATGATTTAGGATGATTTTAATGTATAAATATATCAGCCAAATGGATTCAGTAAATAAAATTAAATATTATACGCCATGTTTATTACCATTTGTTACCGACTCCATATTAAAACAAAATCAGCCTATTTACTTGTCGCTTTTAGAAAATTCAGATCTATATTCTGTACCGAATTATGCAATAAGCGAAAATGGTGAACCCACTTCAAACGTAAGATATTCTTGGAAGTTAGGCTATCAGTCAATATTAGACATCTTAAAGATAATGCTTGTAAATGATAATTTCAATACATTTGATGAAGGTATCTCATATATTGAAAATCACTTAAATAGAGAAGATCAAACAATAGTTGGAGTTACAACATATTATTTGCCGTATTCGACCAATTACTTGAGTCAAAACTACTTAAAATCTTATCCCCATCCACTTTTTGGTGTTTCCAATCATATAATTTCAATTACTGGCATTGATTTGTCTAATAACAAAATAAAAGTATATGATACTACACCTAAAATTTTTCAAGACTGGATATCACTTGAACTTTTCAAGTTAGCGTGGATGACTGATAGAAAGATTAAAGATTTAGAACACGTTAAAGGAATAAACAAACTTATTCCCTATAATTATATTCGGGTCATAGTTAGCCAATACTTTTCTGAAGAAGAAGTTATGACTTTAAGTTTACGGTTACTAAAAACTATTGTATACGAATATTTAAATTGCCGAACATTAAGTGAAGGTAACTTTAAATATGTGTTTGGATTATCTTCTACTTCAATTTTACTTAAAGAGCTTGATGCTTGTATCATGTTAAAAGCTGCATCACCATTGTCAAAATTTGTTAATTGTCTTGTGGAACAAAAAATTGCTCGTTATTTTTTAAGAGATTTTGTTGAAGATATATCTCATTTTTTTACTCCTTTAATTCATTATTCTGGTGAAATAGATAAACTTGTTTATAACATTGATATGCAAATATCTCGTACCTCGGTAGAATTATCAAAAACATACATTAATTTTCTTCAATTATCTAAAAATATTGATAAGTTAAAAAGTATTTTCGATATTGAAAAAATTTTGCTTGAAAAATTATATTTGGCGCTTAAGGATTATTCAACAATATACAAAATTATCTGATTGGATGTGATTAATTTTGGATTCCACCATAATAAATTGGACATTGGACAAGCAACAGATCAGGACTGGTATTGAGGAAATATTGTCAGATAAGTTTAATATTTACCTTGATACCAAGGTCGGCGATGCAGGCGCATTGAATTTTTTCGGCCGCAAAATTAATTTAAATGTGCGTGATATGCTCTATTTGTTTTATATGCTTGAACAAAAATGGGGCGTTAATTTCGACGATTCGGACGTTGACGACAATTCGTTCTACTCATTAGGCGGGATAACTGATATAATTTATGAAAAACTGAATCATTAGATTTAGATTAGATTTGGAAAGGAGGACATCATGCGCGCGGCGAAAAGAATAAAGGGCGAGGGTGTTTTAATCTTATTACTGCTGCCCAGCGCGGCGGGGCTGTTCATGTTCTACATAGCGCCGTTTGTAATATCTATATATAACGCGGTCATAGACAACCCCGTGACAAAAAACTTCGTTGGGCTTAAAAATTTCACGGACGTGCTGGGCAGCGAGGCGTTCCGCATGGCGGCGGGCAACACGCTGACGTTTATGATTATTTGCGTGCCCCTCAACATGGTTCTGCCGCTTGTGCTGGCCATGCTCCTGACGCGGGCAAAGACATCCCGCGGTTTTTTGTGGCTGATATTCCTGCTGCCGCTTGTAATTCCCTCCGGCTCAATGGTTTTCTTCTGGATGAAAACCTTTGGGCTTAACGGATGGATAAACGCCGTATTCTTTCCGCAAGCCCCTGCGGACTGGGCAAACACATCCGCCGCGCGGCTCATCATCGTTTTCATCTTCCTGTGGAAGAACGCCGGCTACAACATGGTGCTCTTTTTGGCCGGGCTGAACATGATCCCGGCGGAATACTACGAGTGCGCGGCTATAGAGGGAGCGGGCGCCTGGCGGCAGTTCCGCATGATAACGATTGTTTACCTTGCGCCCACCCTGTTCCTGACGTTTATAATGTCGTTTATAAACTCGTTTAAGGCGTTTAAGGAAATTTACATGCTGTTTGGCGGCTACCCCCACAAGTCCATCTACATGCTGCAGCACTTTATGTACAATCAGTTTTCCGCGGCCAATTACCAGAAACTCGCCGCGTCGAGCTATATTGTAACGCCGGCCTTCGTCGCAATTGTGTTCGCGCTGTTTGTTTTACAGCGTAAAATAAGCGAAAACTTTTAAAGGAGGCGCAATGTATGCTGCACCGTGCCGCTAAGCTGCTTATTTTCAGCCTGTTACTGCTGTTTGCCGTCATATTTTTGTTCCCGGTGCTGATTACGCTGACAAATTCCTTTATGTCCGTGTTTGAAGCCGCGCGCCGCTATTCCGCGTGGTTTTCCGCCGCGAATACTTATGACGCTGGCTTCGAAGGCATTCATTACGCCCGTGTAAGCCTTACGCCGGACCTCGTCACTCTCAAGCAGTATACAGCCCTTTTGTTCGGCTCGCCGCTGTATCTTGGGTTGTTTTTAAACTCCATTAAACTGACCGCGCCGATTATCGCCGGGCAGGTTATTATTTCCGTCCCGGCCGCCTACGCCTTCGAAACCAGCCGTTTGAAATTCAAGGAAGCGCTGTACTTTATCTATGTAGTCATAATGCTGCTCCCGCTTCAAGTCACCTTGGTGCCGAACTTTATTATGGCCGGCTTTTTGAATATGAACGGATACTTGGCAATAATCATCCCCGCTGTTTTCAGCCCCTTTGGAGTTTTCCTCGTAAGGCAGAACCTCAAGGGCATACCCGGCGAATACGCCGAAGCGGCGAAAATAGACGGCGCAGGTCATGTTAAAATTTTTATTTATATTATACTGCCGCTCATTAAGGGCGCGGTAGCATCCCTTTCAATACTGGTGTTTATTGAGTATTGGAATGTTGTTGACCAGGCGGTTATCTTTATTAAGGAAAGCGTCCATGAACCGCTTTCGGTTTACCTTTCGCGGCTGGCCGGCGAAGGTGGCGGCGTTATTTTCGCCGCCTCATGCTTTTACATGTTTCCCACGCTTCTGGTGTTCCTTTACGGACAGGAATACATGGCCGAAGGCATTCAACTTTCCGGCATAAAGTAGATTAGAGGGGAGGTCTGAGATGAAATCGCGCAAGCAAGTAATAATCAAAATCTCAATTGTGTTTATTTGCGTCATATTTGTCATTGTCTTTTTTTCCTCAACTATTTATAATATGAACCTGCCCAGCGTCACTGTGGCGTATGCGGGAAACGGCGCCATAACGCGCAGGGTATCCGGCTCCGGAGTAGTAGAACTGGTAAAAACCGAAACGCGTTTCGCCGAATGGGACGGCAAAGTGGAATACTTCGGCAAACCCGGCGATATTATCGCCGAAGGCGAGCCGCTGTACGCCGTGGTATGGGAAGAAGAAAGCGGGGAGCATGAATTTGACCTGGAGGCGGCGCGGATCAAATTGGAAACCGTAAAGCTGCGCCTTAAGGACCTCGGCAATGCTATGGCCGCCGCCGAGTCCGCGCTTACCGAAGTCCGGGCCGCGCTTGCGGGGGAAGATACATCCTATGATACAGGCTTGGAAAGCCAGCTTGACACGCTGAACCTCCAGATGGAAATCGCGGAAGGTGAAAAGGAGCGGCTGCTTGCACAACAGAAAAACAACGACCTTAAGCAAGCCGAAGATTTTGAAAAGGACAGGCTTGAAAAGCTGTCGGCGAAAGACAGCGAAATAGACAAAGTCCTGTTCGACATCGCCCAGGCGGAACAAGCCAGGCAAACGGCCCTCAGCACCTTTGAAAAAGACGCCTCGGAACAGCTGAAGCGGGAGAAAGAAGAAACCCAAGCCGAAATAGACGCGCTTAAGGCTAAGATAACACAGCGCGGATTGGACAAAGCGGCATTGGAAAATGACCTGAAAATGCTGAAAGACAGACAAAAGAAGGAACTTGACAGAGGCACGAGCGTCGATTACACGGAAGAAATGCATAACGAAGCGAAGAAGCAGCTAAGCTATGAAATAGACCAGAAGAATCTGGAGATTCTATCCGTGCAAACTGAAATAGACGACGCGGAGAAGGACGTATCAGAACTGGAGGAAAAGGCACGCTTGCTGAGGCGGCCGGATTTTGACTCCGCCGCGCACGACGCGCTGCTGGCCGCGCTTAACTACAGCTTGGAACGGCTCATGCTGGAGCGGAGTGAAATTGAAAATGCGGCCGGCCCGAAAACCGCGGGCAGCGACGCGATTATGGCCAAGGACGACGAAATCCGCGGGCTGGAACTATCAATTGCCCAAACAACGGAAAAACGCGGGAAGGCGCTGGCGGCTGCCGAAAAAGAACGCGGGCTGGAAATAGAAGCGCTCCGCAGCCAGCGCGAAGCGGCGGAACTGGAGCTTTTAAGCGCGGAAAACGAGCTGGCCCGGCTGGAAAGCCGCGGCGGCGGGCAGCCGGATTCGCAGGTAATAACAGCGGACAAGGATTATGTGATAATTTCGCAGGAAGCAGTGACCGGCGAATTCTTGCGCAAAAACGCCCGGATCATGACCATTGGAGAGGCAAACGGCCTTTACAGCGTTAAAATGACGTTGCCGG
Source organism: Clostridiales bacterium (assembly GCA_031297485.1). GTDB lineage: Bacteria > Bacillota > Clostridia > Lachnospirales > JAISYE01 > JAISYE01. The sequence continues at coordinate 2,653 of JAISYE010000225.1, read as the reverse complement.
CGGAGGCCGAGGAGGTTATTTACGACAGCGCGGAGCCGCCGGACGAGATACGAAATACACAAGCCGAACCAACCATTAAGCTTTCTATAAACATACCGTCCAAGAAAAAGTACAACATAGCGGCGGCGGTCAGCTCCATTGTAATCGCGGATGAGGAAATGCTGCTTACCGCGCAGTTTAAGGAAAGCGGACTTACAGGCGGGGAACAGGCGCAGCTGCGGCTGGTAAACGTATTGAGTTTACAGCAGTATGTCCTGCCAAATACAGCCATATTCGACGACAATGGAGCACAATGCATTTACATTGTGGAACTGCGCGATAGTTCCATAGGCAGCGAGTATGTCCTGCGCAAAATGACAATAAGCGTAATAGCGGCGGATGATATGAACTCCTCGATCAACGCCTGGGGACTGGAAAACACGCCCATAGTAATAAACTGCGACGATGAAATTTACGAAGGCGCGCGCGTGCGTTTGCTGGACGGTGAGGAATATGTACAGACAAGGTGAAGGTAAATGGAAGCCGAGCTTGCGTTGGATTTTAATAGCCCTGAACGCGTTAATCTTCACGGCGGGGGTAGTGTTCGCGTATGCCGCGGCAAGGCAGGCCCGCGGGCTTGTGGGCCGGAATGTCATGTACGTTTCGCCAAAGACCGCAGGGGAAAGCAAACTGTTCGGCGCGGACACGCTGAAGCAGGCATCGGAAACCCTGGGCGTTGCAATAGCCCACGAAACCGCCGGCAGCGGGACATTTGAGGCAAACGGCATAAGGGTATTCTCGGCGCTGACCTATACGACGGCGGATTATTTGACAATGAATAACCTGCGGATGGCGGACGGCGCGTTTTTACCGCGCGCCCGGCGCAGCGAACGCCTGGTTGTGCTAAGCAAATCGCTGGCGTGGAAACTTTTCGGCGGCAAGAACATAAGCGGGCGGAATGTGAAAATAGGAGGGGAAAATTACGAGGTTTGCGGCGTTGTGGAGCAGGATTCGGTCAGCGAGGGCGGCTATCGCGCGTGGCTGGGCGTTACGCCCGGGGAAACGCGGCCTTTAATCGAAAACCTGTATATCTCGCCCGGCGAATATAACAGAATCGCGAGCTATAAACTGGCGGAGAGCGTTCTTGAGTACGCCGGCAAAAACCCTCGGGATTACCTGATAACAGATATGAACGAATACATTTTGAGCATGAGGCGGCGGCCGGTCCTGCTGCTTTCCGCCGTCGGGGCGGTTATCGCCGCCGCGCTGGTGATTAAAGCCTGTAAGGCGGCGCGCCGCGCCGTATCGGGCAGGAACGTCCGCGCTGCCGCCGAGGCGCTGGTTTGCGCCGTGCCGGCCATAGGCATCATTACGCGGCTTGATTTTGAAATCTGGATACCGCGCTTCGAGGGCGGCGGCTTGCGTCAGTTTTTTATTACGCTTACCAATGCCGGGCTTTTGCCGCCTGAATCTTACCTGTCGCAGAACCTCTTGAAACTTACCGAGGTTAACGCCGGTGTCAATGTCGCTCTGCTCTTGGCTGCCGCGGCGTTTATGAATGTGTTGCTTGCATTGCTTTATATAGATCCTATGGTGCATTACAAAAACATAAAGTAACCAGGTGGTGCCTATGTATATTTCACTAAATGTCACTGAACCACTTATTTCGGCTTATCCGTCTATCGCAAATTTACTCTCAGTTTTGGGAACGGAAGAGCGTTGTGTTCCGTGGATATGCAACCATTTTAATCAGTTGTTGTATTACCAAGAAGAACCGGATGGAAAAGGTGCGGGTACATTTATAGAACATAATGTGCGGGAGCTGGAATATCCGCATCATGAGATATCGTTTCTCAGGACCAGTATTGTGAGGTATGATCAGATTAGCCGTTTTTGGCAATCTTTTGTGGAGTTTGTAAAGCAACATATGGAAATGGGCTATTACATACAAATTCCCTTAAACCTGCGGATGATTAAGCGTTCTGGTCAAACAGAAGATTTTATGCATCCGACGATGTTTTTTGGTTTTTATGAGGACACTCAACAAATGGCTATTGCCGATTTCTACAACAACCGGCGCTACAGACGCTATCTGGTCACGCTGCATGAGGTTGAAGAGGCATATCGTCACAGCTTTAAAGATTATATATATAGGGATGAGGCATTGTTGTTTCGTTTTTACCATGATGAGCCATATCCGCAGATAGATCGGGAACAAATCCGAGCTTCTCTACAGGATTTATTGTCCAGCAAAGACTCATCGCGAAAGTATCTTGGCAGTTACCGTAATCGTAACCGGATATTTTATTATGGCCTTGCTTTTATATGTCAGTTGATTAAAGATATCCTGGCTCGGCAAGCGGATTTTCGCTCCATACACGTATTGTGTGATTTTCTCAAATTGTGGATTTGGAAACTGGAGCGCATCCCAGTATTTCCGCAGGCTGTTTCAGAATTGTCGAAGCAGTTAACAGAAGCGCACAGACGGTCTACTTTGATACGCAACAAATTTATCAAATATGAGTTAGTCCATGGGGGACAGGATGGGATTCCGGAATCCCGTCTGGTTGCTCTTGCGGAAGAATGTCAATGGTTACAGCAGGAAATCAGCAATATTACCTGTAAGATATTGAATGAGTCTACTGCAAGAAATAAAGGGGTAAAAGATACAAGT
>JAISYE010000224.1 GCA_031297485.1 Clostridiales bacterium | reverse complement strand
TGCAGGGAGGAACCACGTTCACCCGTATTGTAGCGCAAAACTCGTCAAAATCAGCATTCTTGCCTATTAAGGGATAAGCTCTAAATATGTGCTGTGTAAATATCCTGCGCATAAACTTTCAAATTCAATTATCTATTTAGAGGCGCAAGGTTTATGCTCATGAATGAATACATTTTCCTCGAAATTTTCGCTTCGCGAAAACAGCGGATTGTTCGCCGGGTTCTTTAATGAGTGCGCGCGAAGCGCAAGTTGCCCTACCGTGTAACAAAAGGCACGTTAGCTTTCCTCATGCGCCACCTGCGCCGATAAGCATCATATTTTCTCATTTGTTTTGGCGGCTTTTTGTGATATAATTGTAATATGATTTGCTAGGATGTGTTTGAAAACTGGATTCCAGCGCGAAATTGCGGCGGTTTCATTCGAAATTTCGCGCTTTTAGGAATTTTCAAACACGCCTTAGCATGACGCGAAGCAAAGTTAGGAAGGGTGTTTGTATGCGAGTGTTTATAAACCGTCATGGTGAACTCCGTGCCGGATGGGCGACTGCCTCAGCAATAGCGGTGATGATAGCCGCCCAACTAATTGCAAGACCGTTGTCCGAGCTTGGTGACGAAAACAATCCATCTTTCAAACTGGGGGTAACTTTGGTATACGGCATTATTGCGGTTGCAGGTATCCTGCTCCTTTTCAGGCTGCTTTATAAGCGCGGCTTTCGTGAGCTTGGAATGGTCCCGGAAAAAGGGCTTCCTGCGTTTCTCCGCGGTCTGGCCGGCGGAGCCGTTTCAGTTGCCGTTATATTAGCGTTTTTAGTAGTCATAGACCAGGCCGCAATAATCAACACGGACGTGGACAAGCTCATTTCACTTAGTGTTGCGGCTGAATTTGTGAGCGTTTGTGTGTTCATGTTTTCGGAAGAACTGCTTGCGCGCGGTTTCTTTATGACGGCAATGAAGACGACGCGAAACAAATGGGCCATCTTATTCGTTCCGGCTGCTATTTTCGCGCTTCTTCATCTTATGAATGACGGTGTGACGGTTCTGTCGATTATCAACACACTTATTGCGGGGACGCTTTTGGGGTATATGTTTATGAAGTCCGGCGCATTGTGGCTTTCCACGGGCTTTCATATTGCGTGGAACTTCTTTATGGGCGATATATTCGGTTTGGGTACTTCGGGAACGGCTAACACGCATTCTGTTTTGACAACGCAGTTGGGGACGAACACATTATTGACCGGTTCCTATGGCCCTGAGGACAGTGTCCTTTGCGCCTTGGTACTGCTGTTGGCGTGCTTGGCTGTACAACTTTTTATAAAGAACCCGAATCACCCTGCTTGGACGCTTGAGAGCGGCTTGCCCCTCACGCGGGGTTAGCTGCGATGTGCAAAAGGGCGCTGTTCCTTTTAGCGTCCTTTTGTCGATATTCCCGCAAGATCAAAAAAAGCCATTGCCGCGAACTCGGCAATGGCCATTTCCATTGTAGGGGCGAACTTGCATCCGCCCGCTTTTCAGACCAGCTCAATAACGGCAATTTCGGCCGCGTCGCCCTTACGGGCGCCGATTCTGACAATGCGCGTGTATCCGCCGTTTCTGTCGGCGTAACGCGGGGCGATGTCCTCAAACATTTTACGCGCCATGTCCACCACATGGAAGTCGCGGCGCATGTGCTTGCGTCCTGACATCGGCGCCTCTGTGACAGGGTACAGCACGCTTAAAATTTTACGGCGCGCGTTAAGGCGCGACGGCCTATCCTTTTGAATTTTTTTCTCCACATTGTCGAAGACAGTGACTGTCTTACCATTTACTTTTTCCTTGACACGCTTGCCGTCGGCGGTTTTGCGCGGCACTTTAGCGGTAACCGTAACCTCGTCATAATTGTTCATTTCTTTTTTCGCCACGGTAATAAGCCCTTCCGCAAGCCGTCTGACTTCTTTAGCCCTAGTCACTGTAGTCTTAATTTTTCCGTAATATAGTAAATTAGTCGCAAGGCTGCGCAACATCGCCTTGCGCTGACTGGATGTGCGTCCAAGTTTTCTGTATCCGGCCATAACAACACCTCCTAAAAATTTTACTCGTCGCCTGGCTGCAAGGCCAGCCCAAGCTCGCGCATCTTGTTCAAAACTTCCTCCAGGGACTTGCGTCCCAAGTTACGCACCTTCATCATGCTCTCCTCGGTCTTGTTGGCCAAATCCTCCACAGTGTTAATGCCGGCGCGTTTAAGACAGTTATACGAACGCACCGACAAATCCAGGTCCTCAATGCTGAGTTCCATAATCTTTTCTTTCTTGGCTTCTTCTTTTTCCGGCATAAGTTCCGCTTCATGTATGGAATCGGATAAATCGACAAACAGATTCAAGTGTTCGCTTAACAAGCGCGCGCCAAGACTAAGCGCGTCGTCTGGGGTAATTGTACCGTTGGTCCATACTTCCAACGTAAGTTTATCGTAGTCGGTAATATTGCCGACGCGAGTATTGTCAACCAAGAAATTCACGCGGCTAACCGGCGTAAAAATTGAGTCCACAGGAATAAGGGCAATGGGCTGATCCTCTTTCTTGTTTTTGTCCGCGCTGACGTATCCCCGTCCGTTGGAAATGGTAATTTCTATAAATACTTTACCTTCGGACACGTCGCTTACAGTCATGATGTGCAAGTCCGGGTTCATAATTTCTATGTCCTCGTCAACCCTAATATCCCCTGCCGTAACCTCGCCTTCCTCAGCCGCTTCGATATATGCGGTCTTAGGGTCCTGGCTTTCGCTGTTGTTCTTTATGGCAAGATTTTTTAGATTTAAAATAATTTCCGTAACTTCCTCCTTAACGCCGGGAATAATGCTGAACTCGTGAAGCACGCCGTCTATTTTAACACTGCTGACAGCCGCGCCCGGCAGCGAGGACAATAGTATCCTGCGCAGGGAATTGCCCAGCGTCATTCCATACCCGCGTTCCAAAGGCTCTACAATAAAGCAGCCATATTTTCCGTCAGGAGAAAGCTCTTCGATTTCAATGCGAGGTTTTTCAAACTCAAACACCCAATAAGCCTCCCTTGCGCAAATTACTTCGAATACAACTCTACGATAAGCGTCTCACGAACAGCCGTATCAATTTGATCCCGCGCCGGCGCGGACAAGACTGTGCCGCGCAGATTTCCCTGGTCGGCGGACAGCCATTCGGGCACAACCCGCGCGCCTGTAATATCCAGAATATCCTTGAACCGCTGCCTTGAGAAGGATTTTTCCTTTATAGCCACCACATCGCCGGCCTTAAGCTCATAGGACGGTATGTTGACTTTTTTCCCGTTTACGGTCACGTGGTTATGCCGTACAACCTGGCGCGCTTCCGTGCGGGAACGTCCTAAACCCAAACGGTACACCACGTTATCCAGCCGCAATTCCAGCAGCCGCAGCAAATTTTCGCCGGTAACGCCTGAAGTGTTGGCGGCGATCTCAAAATAATTACGGAACTGGACCTCCAGCACGCCGTAAATTCTTTTAGCCTTTTGTTTTTCACGCAATTGCAGCCCGTACTCCGAGACCTTCTTCTTTTGCGCGCCGTGCTGACCCGGAATTATCGCGCGCTTTTTCTCCGGCCGCCTGGTTATGGGGCACATTTTAGTCATGCAGCGCTGACCTTTCAGAAAGAGCTTTTCTTCCTCGCGCCGGCACAGCCTGCAAACCGCTCCTATATATCTAGCCATAGTCCTGACCTCCTTGTTATACGCGCCTACGCTTGGGCGGCCTGCATCCGTTGTGCGGTACGGGCGTTACGTCCTTTATCATGGTAACGTCCAAACCAGCGGCCTGCAGCGAACGGATAGCGGCTTCACGCCCGCTGCCCGGCCCTTTGACAAACACTTCCACGGTTTTAAGGCCGAATTCCTTGGCCGCGGTAGCGGCGGTATCGGCGGCCATGCCCGCGGCGTAGGGCGTGGACTTACGCGAGCCTTTAAATCCCAGCTGGCCTGCGCTGGACCAGGAGAGGGCATTGCCCGCGGTGTCCGTAATAGTGACAATGGTATTATTAAACGTGGACTGGATATGGGCCTGACCACGGTCTACAAACTTTTTATCGCGGCGTCTGCGCGCGGCTGTTTTTTTAACAGGTTTTTTCGGCATTTAGTGTTATTCCTCCTTAATTTCAATTCCACATTCAGGTGGGAACCCAAATAACTAATAGTCCTTATAACGTCAAAAGACTTTGTTTTCGGCCGGGGCCAAGTCCGGTGTAACAAATACTTCAACGTTAAGAACCCGCATCCGGGCGAGACTCGGATGACCAAATACATGTATTTATATAGTAGGGATGCAACAAAACGCCGAGCAAGCCCGACTGCTATTGCAAGAACCGGACGCTTGGTCCCACCTAAATTTTGAAACACCCAAAGTGTAGAATTATTTCTTCTTGTTAGCGACTGTTCTTTTTGGACCCTTGCGTGTGCGCGCGTTAGTCTTGGTGCGCTGGCCCCTTACGGGCAGGCCTTTGCGATGGCGAATGCCTCTGTAACAGCCTATTTCAGTAAGACGTTTAATATTCAGCGCTATTTCCCTGCGCAAATCGCCTTCCACGGTTTGCGACCGGTCAATAATGTCGCGGATGCGCGTAACCTCGTCGTCCGTCAAGTCGCGGACGCGGGTGTCCGGGTTTACCCCGGATTCTGTTAAAATGCGGTTCGAGCTTGGACGGCCAATGCCGTAAATATATGTCAGGCCGATTTCAACGCGTTTTTCTCTTGGCAAGTCAACACCTGCGATACGTGCCATAAAAATTCACCTCCACTATCCCTGCCGCTGTTTATGCTTTGGGTTTTCACAAATTACCCGTATTGCGCCCTTGCGCTTTATAATCTTGCATTTTTCGCAAATAGGCTTTACAGAAGGCCTAACCTTCATGCCAAACAACTCCTCTCGATTATAGGGGCGAACTATGTCCGCCTGCAGGAGCTATTTGTCCCGCCAGACGATTCGTCCCTTTGTCAAGTCATAAGGCGACATCTCGATCTTCACCCTGTCGCCTGGTATAATCCGTATAAAGTGCATCCGGAGCTTGCCTGAAATATGCGCCACAATTTTGTGGCCGTTATCAAGCTCCACACTAAACATGGCATTCGGAAGCTTTTGCAGAATCACTCCCTCAACCTCAATAACATCCTCTTTCGACAAGCCCGCGACCTCCTTCTAAAACCGGCGCACTCTAAATCTTCGCGCCGTACAGAACCTTCCTGATATCAGCGTCCAGCAACTGCCCGTTGTTCAGTTTGGGCAGCAGTTCCTCCGCAAAACTGTTTGTCGGCTGCAAATGTTTAAATTTCTTCTTCTTAGGCTTTGCAAGCCTGCGGGAATCGCCGTCGGCAATAAAAGCGTATTCGCCGGCGGTTCCAATAACTACAAAGAACTTGCGTTGGTCACGCCCGCGTTTTGAAATCACAATCTGACCTTCCTTAATGTCCAAGCGCGTCACCCCAGTAAAGTTAAGAGTTCAGGCTCACCGGCAGTAACGAGCACGGTATTCTCGTAATGGGCCGAAAGCCGGCCATCCCTGGTAACAACAGTCCAACTGTCCTTCCGTGTAAGGATTTCGTAAGTACCGGCGTTAACCATCGGCTCAATAGCCAAAGTCATACCAGGGTAAAGCCTGGGGCCTCTATTGGGCATACGGTAATTAGGAATTTCAGGCGGCTCATGCAAGGCGCGGCCCACGCCGTGGCCCACCCATTCCCTCACTACGGAAAAGCCGTTGGACTCCACATAATCGTTTATGGCGCCGGAAATCTGGTATAGGTGCGCGCCGGCCCTGGCAAAGGCAATACCCGCGAAAAAACTCTCCCGCGCAACGTCAATTAACCGCCGCGCCTCGGAAGAAACCCCGCCCACGGGAAACGTGCGGGCGGCGTCGCTGTAAAAGCCGTTGTACAGCACTCCAATATCAATACTGACAATATCGCCGGTTAAAAGTTTTTTTAAACCAGGGATACCGTGGATAACTTCCTCGTTTACGGAAACGCACACAGAAGCAGGGAACCCGCGATAACCTTTAAACGCGGGTTTAGCGCCGCGGGACCGGATATAGCTGTCCGCCAGCTTATTAAGCTCGCCGGTTGTTACGCCTGGCGCGACAGCCGCTTCCAGCATTTCGTGTGTACGCGCGTTTATCTCTCCCGCCACGCGCATAATTTTAATCTGTTCGTCATTCTTTATTGATATAGACACATCAGCGCGCTCCTTTATCTGTCACCGCACGGATAGTCCGTTCCGAAACCGTCGCGATATCCCCCGCCGCATCAACCGTAACCAGCAGACCGCGCCCAGTATAAAAATTAATTATGGGTTCTGTCCGCGCGTGGTACAGTTTCAGGCGCTCCACCACCGTTTCCGCCTTGTCGTCAGGGCGCTGGTACAAGCCGGCCCCGCAGTCGTCGCAAATACCGGCGGCCTGAGGCGGCGAATACACTAGGTGGAACATAGCGCCGCACTGGGAACAGGTTAAGCGCCCTGACATGCGCTCAATAATAACGCTGTCCGGCACGGCTAAGGAGCAAACCAGTTCAATATCCGAAAGTCCGTCTGTAACGTCCATCATTAGTGCCTGCTCAATTGTACGCGGGAAGCCGTCCAACACAAACCCGCCCTTGGCGTCGCTGTCTTTAAGGCGTTTCTTCACCAGTTCAAAAACAAGTTCGTTCGGCACGAACTGTCCGGCGTTTATAGTGCGCGATATACGCGTTCCCAACTCAGTTTTAAGCGCTATTTGTTCCCTCAGCATATCCCCGGTGGCAATATGCACGATATGCAGGCGCTCGGCGAGCATTATGGCCTGCGTACCCTTGCCCGCGCCGGGAGGTCCAAGCACGACCAGTTTCATTGCAATGACCCCTCTTACAATTAACTCAAAAACCCTTTATAATGCCGCATCAGAAGCTGCGACTCCAACTGCTTGACAAGCTCCAGCGCGACTCCGGTAACAATCAGCAGCGTAGTGCCCCCGAAGCCCACGTTAATACCCAAGACTACCTGGAACAGCACGGGAATCATGGCGATAATGGCGTAGAAAAGCGCGCCCGCCCATGATAAGCGTTCGATAATTTTTTGGATATAATCGCTGGTAGGCTTGCCCGGACGGATACCCGGAATAAAGCCGCCGCTTTTCTTCATATTCTCGGCCATTTCGATAGGGTTAATGGCAAAGGAAGTATAGAAGAACGTAAAGAAAAAAATGAGCACCACATAAAGCGTACCACCGATAGGAGCGGAGATTTCCAAATTGCGGACAACAGCGTCAAGCCAATCGGTTCGCCAAAAATTCGCGATTACGCTTGGAAATTGCAACAATGAAATAGCGAAGATAATGGACATAACACCGGCAATATTTACTTTTATTGGTATAAAAGAGCTTTGGCCGCCGTACATCTGACGCCCCACCATTTTTTTGGAATACTGGACAGGGATGCGGCGCTCGCCGCCCTGCACCCAGACGACCAAGGCCATGACCAGTACGAACAGCGCGAGCACAACCACGTTAAGTATCCACTTCCAAACATCCGTGCCTCCTTCGATAACGAAGAAGCTGACGGCGCTCGGCAATCCGGAAAGGATATTGGCGAAAATGATAAACGACGAACCATTGCCTATACCTTTTTCAGTTAAAAGCTCGCCGAGCCACATAATGAAAATAGAGCCGGCCACAAGCGCCAGCACAGCCATGCCGTACACAAGGAAGTTACGGTGAGTAAACAGCCCGTAGGAATTATAGGTGTAAACCGTTCCGGACGCCTGCAGCAGCGAAAGGAACACAGCCACCACGCGCGTGTACTGGTTAATTTTCTTGCGGCCTTCCTCGCCTTCCTTCTGAATCTGTTCGAGCTTGGGGATGGCTACGGTCAGAAGCTGCATAATAATGGACGAGGTAATATACGGCCCGATACCCAAAACAAACACAGAAGCGAACCCACCGCCGGCAATGGCGTTAAAGAAACTTTGCGCGGCGTCGGCGGTCTGCCTGCTGGCGAAGTAAGACACCATATCCACACCCGGCAGAAGAATATAATTGCCCAAACGGTAAATAGCCAGGATTAAAAGTATATAGAACAACTTTTTCCGTATTTCCGGTACCTTCCATGCGTTAGCGAGTATTTTTAACATTACAGCACCTCTGCTTTTCCGCCGGCGGCAGCTATCTTATCCGCGGCGGTTTTGCTGAAATAGTTTACGCGGACAACAAGTCTCTTGGCAAGCTCGCCCTCTCCTAATATTTTAACCCCGTCCCGGGGGTTGCTGACCAAGCCCTTTGATTTAAGCGCCTCAATATCAACTGTGGCGCCGTCCTCGAACACGTCCAGCAGCGCGAGGTTAAGCGCTACTATATCCTTTGAGTTTCTGCATTTATGACCGCGTTTAGGCAAACGCCTGTACAGCGGCCACTGTCCGCCCTCAAAACCGCGCCTAACGCCTCTGCCCCTGGCTTTTTGGCCTTTGTGGCCGCGGCCGGCGGTCTTGCCGTTGCCGCTGCCGTGACCCCGGCCGCGCCTGTATTTCTTAATACGGGAGCCTTCGGCCGGTTTCAAATCGCCTAAATTCATTTTTACGCACCTCCAACTTCCTCGACTTTGACCATGTGTGACACCTGACGTATCATGCCCCGCGTGGCTGGATTATCGTCTTGGATTTTAAAGCTGTTTGTCTTGCCCAGGCCGAGAGCTTTAACTGTCCGCTTATGCAGCGGAAGCGCGCCGATAGTGGAGCGCACCAAGGTTATCTTAATTTTCGACATAACGCCCTCTCCTTTAATTGAAAATTTCCTCTACTGTTTTCCCGCGCATACGCGCGACGCTTTCTGGTGTTTTTAAGAGTTTAAGGCCCTCCATAGCGGCGTTTACAACGTTTCGTTTATTATTAGAGCCTATAGCCTTTGTCACCACGTTGCGGACGCCCGCCAATTCCATAACCGCGCGGACAGAACCCCCGGCAATAACGCCGGTGCCTTCCGGCGCGGGTTTCAGCAGTACGTTGGCGCTGCCGAACCGGCCTATTATATCATGATGGATACTGTCATGGTCGTTGCGCTCCACATAGACCATGTTCTTTTTCGCGTCTTCCTTGCCCTTCCGTATGGCGTCGGGTATTTCCGTGGCCTTTCCAAGGCCCACGCCTACCCAACCGTGCTCGTCCCCTATGACCACCAGAGCCGCGAAACGGAAAGTCCGTCCGCCTTTGACGACTTTTGTGACGCGGTTAATTGTGACGACTCTGTCCTTCAAGTCCAATGCGTTAACGTCTATTTTTTTCAAACAATTTTCCTCCTTGTAGGGGCGGGACCCGCGTTCGCCCGAAAAGCGGCTAAAGCGGCTAAAATTGAAGCCCCACTTCTCTGGCGGCGTCCGCCAGCGCCTGCACCTTACCGTGATAAATATAGCCCCCGCGGTCGAACACAACGGTGGTTATACCCTTGTCAATGGCTTTCTTCGCCACAGCCTCGCCCACGGCGCGGGCGGCTTCCTTATCCCACGTTTTAGCGAGTTTCCCCGCCAGCGCCTTCTCCTTAGTGGACGCGGCGGCCAGGGTTATTCCCTTGGTATCGTCAATAACCTGCGCGTAGATGTGCTGGTTGGAACGAAAGACAGACAGCCGCGGTCTCTCGCCTGTGCCGGATATCTTATCGCGCAGCTTGTAATGACGTTTCTCGCGGGCAAGCTTACGAGATGGTTTTATAATCATTATGAGCACTCCTTAACTATTTTTTGCCGGTCTTGCCGACCTTGCGCCTTATGCGCTCGCCGGAATATTTTATTCCCTTGCCCTTATAGGGTTCGGGCGCGCGCTTGCCCCTTATGTCGGCCGCGAACTGCCCGACCTTTTCCTTGTCAATGCCTGAAACTGTTATAATAGTGCCGTTATTTCCGCTCACAGCCGTGGTTATGCCCTCCGGGTCACGCATTTCCACGGGATGGGAGTAGCCCAGGTTAAGCGTCAGCTTATCGCCGTTCTTAGCGGCCCTGTAACCCACGCCGCTTATTTCAAGGGTTTTTGTATAGCCCGTGGTCACGCCTGTCACCATATTGAATATAAGGGTGCGCGTCAAGCCGTGCAGCGACTTGCTGCGCTTCAAATCGTTAGGGCGCTGGACCTTTATCTGGCCGTCCTCCAGGGCGATGTTCAAATCAGGAACCAGGCGGCGCCGCAGCGTGCCCCTGGGGCCTTTTACCGTAAGGAAATTTCCGTCTTCCAGGCTGACCTCCACACCGCTGGGAATCGCAACAGGCAATTTTCCTATGCGTGACATGGTATGCCTCCTTTATCAAAATAATTTTCACCAAATAAACGCAATTACCTCGCCGCCCACACCCAGGCGTCTTGCTTCTTTATCCGTCACAATACCCTTGTTGGTTGAAACAATGGCTGTGCCAAGCCCGCCGAAAACCCGCGGTATCTCCTCGCAGTTGGCGTATACCCTCAGCCCTGGTTTGGATATCCTTTTTATACCGGAAATAACTTTGTCGTTCTTGGTGGCGCCGTATTTAAGCGTTATGCGCATTGTCTTCTTTACGCCGTCCTCTAAAATTTCATAGCCCTTAACGTAGCCTTCCTTTGAGAGGATGTCCGCTATGGCGGCTTTAATGCGGGACGATGGGATTTCTACGGTATTGTGCTTCGCTGTGTTAGCGTTTCTTATTCTTGTAAGCATGTCAGCAATTGGATCGCTCATTGACATGTAAAAAACCTCCCTTCGCGTCTACCAACTTGCTTTGCGTATTCCGGGAATCTGCCCTTTGTAGGCCAGCTCACGGAAACAGATGCGGCATATGCCGTACTTCCTTAAAGTCGCGTGCGGCCTGCCGCAGATGTTGCAGCGCGAGTGCGCGCGAGTGCTGAACTTGGGTTTGCGCCGCTGTTTCAAAATCATAGACTTTTTAGCCATTTCTTGAATTCCCCGCCTTTCTGAATGGCATTCCGAACAAGGCAAGGAGTTCCCGCGCCTCTTCGTCCGTGCGCGCGGTCGTGACGAACACAATGTCCATGCCCCGGATTTTATCAATTTTATCGTACTGAATTTCAGGGAAAATAAGCTGCTCACGCACACCCAAGGTATAGTTGCCCCGCCCGTCGAAGGCTTCGGCGCTTACGCCCCGGAAGTCGCGGACGCGCGGCAGGGCCACGTTCAGCAGGCGGTTGGCGAAGCTGTACATACGCTCGCCCCGCAAGGTCACTTTGCAGCCGACGGGCATACCCGCCCGCAGCTTGAAGTTGGCCACGGATTTCTTCGCCTTGGTTACAATGGGCTTCTGGCCCGTAATAGTAGAAATATCGTTTGCCGCGCTGTCGATTACCTTGGGGTTATCCTTGGCGTCGCCCAGGCCCATGTTGACGACAATCTTCTCCAGCTTGGGCACCGCCAGTCTATTCTTATACGAGAATTTTTTCATCATACCTTCTACGACTTGATGTTCGTAGAATTCTCTGAAGCTGTTCACAAGCAGACCTCCTACTTTATTCGATAGTATCGCCGGTAGATTTAGCAACACGGTATTTTTTACGGATTATCCTGCCGTTTATTTCGGTTTCTTCCACTTTATACCCGATGCGCGTGGGATGCCCTTCGTACAGGTACATCACGTTGGAAGCGTGAATAGGGGCTTCTTTTTTCACAATCTGGGACTGCTGGTTGCCTGCTCCGGCCTTTAAATGCCGCATCACCATATTCGCGCCTTCCACGATCACCCTGTTTTTCGCTCTGTCCACCACCAGCACCTTGCCTTTGTGGCCCTTATACTTACCCGCGATAACAATGACGTTATCGCCTCTTTTTAATTTCACAGCTGACACCTCCTCCTCACAGCACTTCGGGCGCCAGGGAAAGAATTTTAGTAAACTGCTTCTCCCGCAGTTCCCGCGCTACCGGCCCAAATATGCGTGTGCCTCTCGGCGTTTTGTCGTCCTTAATAATAACGGCCGCGTTCTCGTCAAAACGGATGTAGGAGCCGTCCTTGCGCCCCATACCCTTAACCGTGCGCACTATAACCGCCTTTACGACCTCGCCTTTTTTTACAACGCCTCCGGGTGTTGCGTCTTTAACGGAACAGATTATTATATCGCCGATATTGCCGTACCGCCTTGTGGAGCCGCCCATAACGCGTATGCATAAAAGCTCCTTGGCGCCGGAATTATCGGCGGCAACAAGTCTTGTTTCCTGTTGAATCATGTTATCGCCTCCTGTTGTAGGGGTTTCCAGACTCCGCCTCAAACCTGGCGGGCTGGGGATTACTTCGCCTTTTCCAGAACGGAAACCAGCCGCCAGCGTTTTTCCTTTGAAAGCGGACGCGTCTCCATTACTTCCACCTTGTCGCCGACGCCGCACTCGTTGTTCTGGTCGTGGGCTTTAAGTTTGTATGTGCGCTTGATTATTTTGCCGTAACGGCGGTGCATAATATGGTTTTCAACCGCCACGACGATTGTCTTATCCATTTTATCACTGACCACCTTGCCGATACGGGTCTTGCGCAAATTTCTCGCGACGTTATCCAATGAGTTCGCCTCCTGAATCTCAAAAATTATATACAAATTGTAGGGGTCATCCTACGCCTCGGCCGCGCCGCGCTTCTGGGTTATTACCGTCTGTATCCGCGCGATATTCTTGCGGACTTCCGTAATGCGCGCCGTATTGTCCAGCTTGCTTGTGGCTTTTTGGAACCGGAGGTTGAAGAGTTCTTTCTTCGCGGCCACAAGGTCAGTTAAGAGCTCCTCCGAAGTTTTTTCCCGCAAATCCTCAAGAAATTTTTTACTTTGCATTGCCGTCACCTTCCGTTTGCAAGGGCGAACCGCTTTCGCCCGCGTTAAGCTCCGCCTCCAAGTCTGACCGCGAAACTATTTTGCACTTTATGGGAAGTTTATTAACAGCCAGGCGCAAAGCTTCCCTGGCTACTTCCTCCGCCACTCCGCCAAGCTCGAACATTACGCGGCCCGGCTTTACCACCGCAACCCAATATTCCGGCGAACCCTTTCCGCTGCCCATGCGGGTTTCGGCGGGTTTCTCCGTCACGGGCTTGTCGGGGAAAATTTTTATCCATACCTGGCCGCCCCGCTTGATATAACGGGTAAGCGCCACACGCGCCGCCTCTATTTGATTGGAAGTGATCCAGCTGGGTTCCAGCGCCACTATGCCGTACTCGCCGTAGCTTATTCTGTTGCCGCGTGCAGCCGTGCCCTTCATGCGCCCTCTGAACTGTTTGCGCCGCTTAACTCTCTTTGGCATTAACATTGCTGCCGCTCCCTTTCTTTTTCGGTTTCTCAGGAAGGATTTCGCCTTTATATATCCAGCACTTGACTCCCAGTTTTCCGTAAGTGGTGTCCGCCTCGGCAAAACCGTAGTCCACATCCGCCCGCAATGTCTGAAGGGGTATGGTGCCTTCCCTGTAATGCTCGGTGCGCGCCATGTCCGCGCCGCCCAGCCGTCCCGCCACCGCAGTCTTGATACCCTTCGCGCCCATCTTCATGCTGCGCCCCATCGCGTGCTTCATGGCGCGTCGGAAGGTTACCCTGTTTTCCAGCTGCTTGGCTATGTCCTCGGCCACCAATTGCGCGTCCAGTTCGGACCGGCGGATTTCCTCTATATCAATAGCGACTTTCTGCTCCGTCATTTTTTGAACGCGCTTCGTCAGTTCGGCGATAGACTGGCCGCTCTTACCGATAATAATTCCCGGTTTGGCCGCGAATATCGTCAATTTGACTCGGTCGCTTGTGCGCCTTATGGTTATGCGCGATATACCGGCTTCATACAGTTCTCTTTTCAGGAATTTGCGCAGCCGGTCATCCTCGGCAAGATACTTGCTGAAATCCTTTTCAGTGAACCAAACGGAATCCCAGCCTCTTATTATGCCAACTCTAAGCCCATGGGGATTTACTTTTTGACCCAAATGCCTTACCTCCTATTACTCTTTTCTGTTCAAAATTACAGAAATATGACTGGACCTCTTTAATATGCGGTATGCCTGGCCCCGCGCGCGAGGCTGTATACGTTTAAGCGTAGGCCCTTGGTTGGCGAAAACTTCCTCCACGTACAGGCTCTGCGGGTCATATCCTAAGTTGTTCTCCGCGTTAGCCATCGCGGATTTTAAAACTTTTAATATTACAGACGCCGCGTAGCGCGGTGAATAAGTCAGAATTCCTACCGCCGCGGACACGTCCTTGCCTTTAATCTGTTCCAGCACTATGCGCGCTTTCGAGTCGGACACGCGCACGAAACGCGCGTGGGCCTTGGGACGGATATCCTTGTTTCCCTCGTTGCGGCCTTTTTTTATTTGACTGCGATGTCCTTTTGCCATAACCGTGCCTCCTATCTAACCCTGGATTTCTTTTCCGCGTCCTTGCCGTGACCCCGGTAAGTTCTTGTGGAGGCGAACTCGCCCATCTTATGCCCCACCATGTCCTCGGTTATATACACCGGCACGTGTTTGCGGCCGTCGTGGACCGCAATGGTGTGGCCTATCATATCCGGAAAAATTGTCGAACGCCGTGACCAGGTCTTTATAACTTCCTTAATGCTGGCGGCATTCTGCGCGGCAATCTTTTTCAGCAAATGTTTGTCCGCAAACGGCCCCTTTTTAAGCGATCTGCTCATCCATACTCCTCCTACTTCTTCCCTCTGCGCCTGACGATATACTTATCCGACGCCTTATGCTTTTTGCGCGTCTTGTACCCAAGGGCCGGCTTGCCCCAGGGTGTGGACGGCGCCGGGCGTCCTATGGGCGCGCGGCCTTCGCCTCCGCCGTGAGGATGGTCGTTGGGGTTCATTACGGAACCGCGCACTGTGGGGCGTTTCCCCTTGTGCCGGTTATTACCCGCCTTGCCGATATTGATCAGCTCGTTGTCAATGTTGCCTACCTGTCCGATAGTCGCGCGGCATTGTATAGGCAGCATCCGCATTTCCCCTGAGGGCAGCCTTACTGTGGCGTACTTGCCTTCCTTCGCCATAAGCTGCGCCGCGTTGCCCGCGGAGCGCGCTATCTGACCCCCTGCCCCGGGCTTCATCTCAATATTATGAATCTCCGCGCCTATGGGAATGTTAAGCATGGGAAGACTGTTCCCCACACGCACCTCGGCCTCCGCGCCGCTCACGACCTTGTCCCCTACTTTCAGCCCAACTGGAGCGAGTATATAGGACTTCTGGCCGTCAAGATAGTGCAGCAGCGCTATATTCGCCGTCCTGTTTGGGTCGTATTCTATTGCCGCCACCTTGGCCGGCACGCCGTCCTTATTCCGCTTGAAGTCGATTATTCTGTATTTTTTCTTAAAACCGCCGCCATGGTGCCGCACCGTTATCTTGCCTTGGCTGTTCCTGCCCGCCGTCTTTTTGACGTGCCTGACCAGACTCTTTTCCGGCGCCGATTTTGTTATCTCCACAAAATCCGATACTGTCATATGCCTTCTTGAAGGCGTATACGCCTTAAATCGTTTGATTCCCACGGTTAAAACCTCCTTTCGTTAAATACGGGCGAACGCAGTCCGCCTCTGCGGCTACAGCCCCGGGAAAACCTCAATCTCCTTGCTGTCCGCGGTCAGTTTTATCAGCGCCTTCTTGCGCGCCGAAGTCCTTCCCTTAGTATAGCCGCGGCGCTTGAGCTTGCCGTCATAATTCATTGTATTGACCTTCGCGACTTTTACGCCCTCGAACATCTTCTCAGCCGCTTCCTTTATCTGTATCTTGGTCGCGTCCTTATGCACCAGGAAAGTATAACATTTATCCGACATCAGCGTCATGCTCTTTTCAGTGGTGGTGGGGCTCAAAAGAACGTCGTAATATTTTAAGTCCGCCATTAGGCGTACACCTCCTGGATCTTAGCTACCGCGCTTTTTGTCACCACAAACGTATCGAATTTCAATATGTCGTATGGGTTAATGGTTTCTATGCCCGCGGTTTTTATATTGGGAATGTTACGGGTGGAAAGCCGCACATTCTCAGATTCGCTGTCGATTACCACCAGCGCTTTTTCCAATTTCAAATTGTTGACAACCTTCTGCATTTCCTTTGTCTTAATTTCAGGGAGCGTAAGTTTATCCAGCACGACTAATTTGTTTTCCTCCACCCGGGAAGACAGCGCGCTCTTAAGCGCCAGGCGTTTTACCTTCTTGTTCAATTTGAATGAAAAATCCCTGGGCTTGGGCGCGAACGCCACACCTCCGCCCGTCCAATGGGGCGCCCTGGTAGAGCCTTGCCTCGCGCGGCCTGTTCCCTTCTGCCGCCAGGGTTTGCGGCCGCCCCCGCGCACTTCTGCCCGGGTCTTCGTGTTTTTGGTGCCCTGCCGGCGGTTGGCCAGGTTCTGCACCACAGCCAGCTGCAGCGCGCGCTCGTTCACTTCTATTCCGAACACGGCGTCGTCAAGCTCCATTGTGCCTACCTGGCTTCCCTCCATATCATACACAGCCACTATTGCCATTAGTATCCTCCTTCCGTTTGTTTAGGCGCGGGCGAACCGTGTTCGCCCGCTTACAGCTTAACCGTGTTCTTCACCAGGATTATAGCGCCTCTGACGCCGGGCACCGCGCCTTTAAGCAGCAGCAGGTTCTTTTCCCCGTCCGCGCGCACCACTTCCAGGTTTTGCAGCGTGACGTTCACATTGCCCATGTGCCCCGCCATCTTCTTGCCCTTTTTCACCTTGCCGGGCGACGTGTTGGAACTTAAGGAGCCAAGCCCGCGGTGATACTTGGAGCCGTGGGCCATAGGCCCGCGGTGAAAGCCGTGGCGTTTTATGGCGCCCTGATAGCCCTTGCCCTTGGATACCCCGCTTACGTCTACATGGTCGCCCGCCGCGAATATGTCCGCTTTAAGCTCCGCGCCCACTTCGAACCCGCTTATATCAGAAAACCGCAGTTCTTTTAAATATTTGCGCGGCGCGATTCCCGCTTTATCAAACTGGCCTTTCTGCGGCTTGGTCACGCGCCGCTCCTTCGCTTCCCCGAAGCCTACCTGCAGCGCGTCGTACCCGTCTTTTTCCACTGTCTTTTTCCGCACGACCACGCACGGCCCGGCTTCCAGCACCGTTACCGGCACCAGGTTCCCGGTTTCCGTAAACACTTGGGTCATGCCCAATTTCTTCGCTACTATCGCTTTTTGCATCTCGCACCTCAGTTTCCGTTATATTACCTTTAACGTGATATCCACGCCGTCAGGCAGGTCTATACGCTGCAACGCGTCTATCGTCTTCGGCGTATACACCAAAATATCAATTAAACGTTTATGCGTGCTCATCTCAAACTGTTCCCGCGAATCCTTATACTTATGCACCGCCCGCAGTATCGTCACCACTTCCTTTTTCGTGGGAAGGGGTATGGGGCCGGATATTTTCGCCCCGGTTTTCTTCGCCGTATCAATAATCTGGACCACGGACTGGTCTATCAGCTTATGATCGTAGGCTTTTAAACTGATTCTTATTTTTTGATTTGCCATAAAAAAAGCCGCCTCCTTGTTTCGTACTGTTTTGTACGACAGTGGCAACTGTACACGCGTCCGGGTGTGTCTATATGAGCCGCAGGGACGAATCATGCCCGCCCCGCTGCCCGCAGGGGCGAATCGCGTCCGCCCGCATTCCCGCTATGCTGTTACAGTGACCGTGTCGCCCGCTTCCTGAACGGACAAAAGCTCCTCAGGAAAACCCGCGCGAAGCGCGGCAACCTCCTGTATCATCGCTCTGAACGTCACAACAATTTTCACTATAACATAATTCGTATAGGTTTGCAAGAAAAATTTTTAGGAAAATTTTCAGCGTGACTTGAGGGACCTTGAAGGGCCGCAGCCGCCTTTAAGCGCTTAAAAGGCGGGCAAACAAAAATCAGCAAGCGTCAGGCAGTCCGCCCCTTACGCTTGCCTTTTAAAGTAATTGACTTCTGTAACCCATGGTACAACAAAAAAATTATTCCGTCAATACTTAAAAAAGTCTGCGGGCAAAGGCACTTCGCAGCGCGTCCGGCGTTTTATTGTTATTCACCGCGGCCGGTGCTATACTTGAAACACGCTGAAAGCGGGCGAACGCGGTTCGTACCCACAATATTATACTCACACACGAAAACATCTTCTAAAAATCTTTCAGTGTTTTCGTGTGTGAGCAACCAACAACCGGCGTGAAAAGTGCATTTCTTTTCGCGCCTTAGTATAAAAACACAGCCCTTGAAACCGAAAGGAATGAAAAGCATGTACAGCGTATTTTTAGCAGAAGATGAAATTGTCGTCCGTGAAGGGATAAAACGGCTGGTAAGCTGGGAGGAATACGGTTTTACCTTCGCGGGAGAAGCGCCGGACGGGGAATTGGCTTGGAGCGCCATTCAAAAGCAGAAGCCCGATATAGTCATAACCGACATCAAAATGCCGTTTATGGACGGCCTTGAACTAAGCAGGTTCATCAAGAAAAATCTGCCTTGTACTATTGTCGTCATACTCAGCGGCTACGATGATTTTCTCTACGCGCAGGAAGCCATAAGTATCGGCGTAAGCCAGTATCTTCTGAAGCCCTTGGCAAAGGACCAACTAGTGGATGTGCTTCTGGAGGTTAAAAAGAAAAAAGATGAGGAACAGGCCCAAACGCAGTACAATATCCAGTTTGCCGGCGAGGTTCAGAAATATCTTTCGTCGTCCCGGCGCGACTTTTTTGATATGCTGATTTCAGGCGGCGTTGCAGTGCCCTCGCTGTTAGAGCGCGCCCAAAGACTGGGGCTTGATGTGACCGCCGAACAGTACAATATCGTCCTGTTTCTTTTAGAAAAAAATCTCCCGGGACCGGAACTTCCGGCGCAGGATAACGCCTCAGATTTACCAGCCGCCGTCCAGCCGGAAGCCACGGTCCCTGATGAAATATCCCGCGCTTTTTCAGACAGCAGGCATTTTATCATGTTCAGCGCCGGAATGGGCGTAACTGTTTTCCTTATAAAAGCGGACGACGGCGACATCATGCGGTACACGGAAGATTGCGTCAATACTCTGAACCAAATTTGCCTGCCGCTTGCGGATAAAATTTACCATGTGATCATCACCGGAGAGCCCGTAACACGTCTCAGCGCCCTGGGCAAGTGTTACAAAGCGGCCAGAAAAGCCCTGTTCTACAGGAAGACGCTGGAGCCTGCCCTTTCTTCCGGGCAAATGCCGCTCGATTTTAACCCGGACGAGATGGACGCCAATAAGATGGATTCGCGTCTGGTCGAAAAATTCCTCATTAACGGCCTGCAGGAGGATATTCACAGTTTTGTCCAGGATTATTTCGATGGCTTTGGCCCGAAAACCATGGAATCCATTTTATTCCGTCATTATGTCGTGTTGAATATGCACTTCGCGGTAACCGCCTTCGCGAAAAAAATGGAATGGGATATGGCAGCGCGCGACTCTGAGATCGAGAAGAAGAAACTGGCAGAAGCCATGGCTTCCCTGAACGGGGTAAAAGAGTACACAACACGGCTTCTGTCCAACGCGCTGTCAGCGCGGGAGCTGGCCGCCACAAACCGCTACCGTGAAATGCTGCGCGTCGTAATTGCGTATATGATGGAAAACTACTCCAACCCAAATATGAACCTTAATGCCGCCGCCCGGATCGCCAATATGGCGCCTTCGTATTTCAGCGCGGTTTTCAGCCAGCAAACAGGTAAAACCTTTGTGGAGCGCCTTACCGAGCTGCGCATGGAAAAGGCGCGGGAGCTTTTGCGCTGCACTACGGACAGCAGCAGCGAAATTTCCTTTAAAGTCGGGTACAACGACCCGCACTACTTCAGCTTTTTGTTTAAAAAAATAACCGGCTGTTCTCCCAGGGAATACCGCAGCGGGAAAAAGGAAGGCTGACGCGTATGCTGTCCGCTGATATTTCGCGCAATATGAAGAAAACGCGTATAAGCATCAACAAGCAGCTTTCCCAGCTGCTGCTGAGCGTCTGCCTGCCGCTGCTCGTTATGACAGCCTCGCTGCTGATTCTGCTGGTGTCCTTTAATCAGGAATACACAGTGGCGCTGCAGAACGCGAATACAGCGGCGGAATTTAACAACGAGTTCAAACATAACCTTGACCTTGCCATGTGGTATCATGTGATAAACGCGAAAAGCGAAGCCGAACTGCCCTGGGGCGAGGTTGACCACGCCGTGGAGGTGCTGAACCGCCTGCAAAAGACCACTGCCCAAGGCGACAACCGCTGGCGTATCAGCAGTATGCTTAACATGTGCGGCAACCTCAAAAAGTATATGGCGGATATAGCTAACACGGAATATTACGACGACCGGATAAAGAAATTGGACAGGGATATTTACTCGATCACGAAACTCATCGAATCTTACATGCATAATTACCTGTATGACGAGGTAAAAGAACTTGCCCGGCTGCAAGTCAGGATTAAAGCCAAAGTGCTGACTACCATCGCCGTGACTGTAATTTTGTCCGCGTTGTTAGTCGTGAGTATCCTTGTGTATTCCCTGCGCTTTACCCGCCGCATCACCCAGCCCATAAGCGAGCTTTCCAGAAAGGTAGAGAAACTTGCCGGAAGTTCCGATCCCAGCGGAGGCGATTTTTCCGTGGAGCCTATTGAGACAAGAAGCGAAGAGATCAAGACTCTGGACGACGGCTTCAATGACATGGTCCGCCACATTAACGGCCTCCTGGAAGAAGTGAGGGAGCACCAAACCAGCCTGCGCCGCGCCGAGCTTGAATTGTTACAGGCGCAGATTAATCCGCATTTCCTCTATAATACGCTGGATTCAATTATCTGGCTGGCGGAAGCCCACAGAAATTCCGAGGTCACAAAAATGGTGTCGAGCCTTTCCGTGTTTTTCCGGAACTCTCTGAGCAGCGGTCATGATGTCGTCACGCTGGAAGCGGAAAGGAATCATGTGAAAAGCTATTTGGAAATACAGAATATCCGTTACAGCGACATTCTGGAATACAGCATAGATATACCGGACACGCTGCTCCGTTATACGATCCCTAAACTGACACTTCAGCCGCTGGTGGAGAACGCAATATACCACGGCACCAAGAACAAACGCGCGATGGGGCGGATCGTCATACAAGGGTATGAGGAAACGGACGCGATTGCGCTTACTGTCCGGGATAACGGCATAGGCATGTCGGAAGAACAGCTGGAGACTCTGCGCGCCGGTTTGTACAAGGGCCGCCGCGCCGGGGGCCGGGGCTTCCGCGGCCTTGGGCTGATAAATGTTCACAAGCGGATTAAACTGTACTGCGGGGAAAGCTACGGCTTGTCCTTCGAAAGTGTCCCAGGGGAAGGGACCACTGTTACCGTGCGGATTCCCAAAAAAATTCAACTGAGTCCGTAAAATAATCAACCTTTTTTTCAGGCCGGCAAATTCATTTTAAAAAAATATAAAATAACTTAAAAACTGCGAAAAATAATGCATGGATATTTCCCTCCCCGGCATTTAAAATAAATCCGAAAACAAAACACGGAGAAATCCGCGTAAAATCACACAACATCAAGGAGGAAATTCTATGCGGTTCAAAAAAGTTTTATGTGTTTTACTTACAGCCGCTGTAATGACGGGCCTCGCGGCCTGCAGCGGCGGGCGGCAGCCAAGCCCCGCCCCGGCGGATAACAGCGCCGGCGCTTCCGCGGCCGCCGATAATACGGACGGCCTAATTGTGGTCGGATTTTCACAAGTGGGCGCTGAAAGCGACTGGCGGACGGCCAACACGAAGTCCATGCAGGAAACCTTTACGGCGGATAACGGCTACAAGCTGATTTTCGACGATGCCCAGCAAAAACAGGATAACCAGATCACGGCTATCCGCAACTTTATTCAGCAGGAAGTGGATTATATAGTCTTGGCTCCTATTGGCGAAACCGGCTGGGATACGGTTTTGAAGGAAGCTAAAGACGCCGGGATACCGGTTATCATTGTTGACCGCATGATCGACGTGTCCGACGACAGCTTGTTCACCTGCTGGGTGGGTTCCGACTTCCGCAAAGAGGGCGATATCGCGGTGGCATGGATGGAGACCGCCCTTGCCGGAAAAGAGAAAGTTAATATCGTACATTTGCAGGGCACCATCGGTTCCTCCGCGCAGATCGGCCGCAGCGAAGGGCTTGAGGCCGGAGTTTCCGCCAACAGCGGCTGGGAGCTGATCGCGCAGCAAACCGGCGAATTTACCCAAGCCAAAGGTCAGGAAGTCATGGAGAGTATCCTCAAACAAAACAGCCAAATCGACCTGGTGTACTGTGAGAACGACAACATGGCGTTCGGAGCTATCGACGCGATTGAGGCCGCAGGCAAGACTGCCGGGATTAACGGCGACATTGTCATTATTTCCTTTGACGCGACCCATGCCGGGCTGGCTATGACGCTGGAGGGCAAAATCAACTACAATGTGGAATGTAACCCCTTACACGGCCCGCGGGTGGAAAAACTGATACAGCAGCTTCAAGCGGGGCAGACCCCGGAGAAGCTGGCCTATGTGGAAGAAACCGCTTTTGACGCGGCCACCATTACCCAAGCCGACATTGACGCCCGCGCCTATTAATTCATCTAACACGACCATACATGGTAAATAAAAAAAGCGCGTTACGGAGTGTCCGGAGATTAGCTCCGGGAGTCCAAGCGCGCTTTTTTTCTGAAAAATTTTTCAAAAAAGCAGGTGAACAAGGAGATGCAAGATAATATTGTCCTGCGGATGCAAGGCATATATAAATCTTTCCCTGGTGTACAGGCGCTGCGCAATGTGGATTTCACACTGCGCAAGGGGGAAATCCACGCTCTTATGGGAGAAAACGGCGCGGGGAAATCCACGCTGATTAAAGTGCTTACAGGGGTCTATATTATGGACGCGGGAGAAATTCATATCCAATCCGGAAGCTCCGGCCCCGCCGGAAGTTCCGGCCCCGCCGGAAGCTCCGGCCCCGCCGGAAGCTCCGGCCCCGGCCGCGACGGGCTGGCGGAAGTTCTGGTCCCAGTGGTAAACCATTCCCCGCAAGAAGCGCAGGCAAACGGAATCAGCACGGTATACCAGGAGATCAGCCTGTGTCCCAATCTGACCGTAGCCGAAAATTTATTTATCGGGCGGGAACCCCGCAAATTCGGGTTAATTGACTGGAAAACCATCAATAAAAAGGCGGACATGCTTTTAAAGAGGCTTAAAATACCTTCTGTTTCCACGCAGCAATTGGACGACTGCTCTATTGCCGTTCAGCAGATGATCGCCATCGCCCGGGCGGTGGATATGAAGTGCAAGGCGCTGATTCTGGATGAACCCACTTCATCCCTTGACGACGACGAAGTGACAAAACTTTTCCAGCTTATGCGGCAATTGAAAGAACAGAATGTGGGCATCATATTTGTCACGCATTTTCTTGAACAGGTGTACGAGGTTTGCGACCGCATCACAGTGCTGCGCAATGGCGAACTGGCGGGCGAATATGAGGTCAAGGACCTGCCGCGCGTACAGCTTGTGGCAAAAATGATGGGTAAGGAATTTGATGATTTGGCGGAAATCAAAACCAGCGCTAAATCCAGCCCTGATTTTGAAAGTGAAACGCCGTTTATTGAAGCTGCCGGCCTTGGATGCACAGGTAATATAAAACCTTTTGATTTGCGCGTTTACAAGGGCGAGGTGGTGGGCTTTACAGGACTTCTCGGTTCGGGGCGCAGCGAGTTGGCCCGTGCATTATACAGCGCCGACAAGCCGGACAGCGGCACTCTGAAAGTCCGCGGGACGGAAGTAAGGTTCAGCAGCCCGCTGGACGCGATGAAAAAGGGTATGGCCTATCTTCCGGAGGACCGGAAACGGGACGGCATTATCGCGGAGCTGTCGGTCCGGGAGAACATCATTATAGCCCTGCAAGCGAAACGCGGCGTCTGGAAGCCTATATCCCGCAAAGAGTCGGAGAATTTCGCGGACAAGTATATCGCACTTTTGCAAATTAAAACCGCGGGCCGCGAAACCCCTGTCAAGAGCCTTTCGGGAGGCAATCAGCAAAAGGTTATCATTGGGCGCTGGCTGCTCACCAATCCCGAATACCTCATCTTGGACGAACCGACCCGCGGCATAGATATCGGCACGAAAACCGAGATACAGAAACTGGTGCTGAAACTCGCTCATGACGGGGTGGGGGTGGCTTTTATCTCCTCCGAGATAGAGGAGATGCTGCGCACCTGTACACGCATGGCCGTCCTGCGTGACCGCCAAAAAGTGGGGGAATTAAGCGGCGGCGATTTGAAACAGGAGATTATCATGCGCACTATCGCGGGAGGCGAAAAACAGAATGTCTAAACAAAATCCGGACAAGGATCTGTCCGCAAGGGCCGGAGCCTCCGGCATACAAAAAGTTTTACGGCACCGCCTGTTTTTCCCGCTGCTGTGCCTGGCCCTGGTGCTGCTGGCAAACGTGGCTAAAACCCCAAATTTTTTCGCGGTCTCAATTAACAACGGAGTGCTGTATGGTTATATCGTTGACGTGGTAAACCGCGCGTCCGAACTGGTTATTTTAGCTATCGGCATGACCTTGGCAACCGCCGCCTCCGGAGGGCAAGACATCAGCGTGGGCGCGGTAATGGCCGTTTCCGCCGCCGTCTGCTGCCAAATCCTTTCCGGCGGCGAAGTTTCTGTCACTTCTTTTCAAAACCCGCTTGTTCTGGCAGTGAGCGCGTCGCTGGCGGCTTCGGCGCTTTGCGGGGCTTTTAACGGATTTTTGGTTGCGCGGCTACGTATTCAGCCTATGGTCGCCACTTTAATTCTCTTTACCGCCGGCCGCGGCGTCGCGCAGCTTATTACCGCGGGGCAGATCACCTATATCCGTGTCAGCGCTTACAAAACAGCGGGCGGGTATATACCAGGCGTTCCCATACCCGTGCCTATTTTTTTTGCCATAGGAACGGCAGTCATTGTGGCGCTTTTACTCAGATTCACCGCCCTGCGCCTGTTCGTCGAAGCGGCGGGCGTCAACAGCAGCGCGGCGCGGCTGGTAGGTCTGGGCTCCGCACGCGTCGTCTTTGTCACCTATGTTATTTGCGGGTTCCTGGCTGGATTGGCTGGTTTTGTGGCGTCCAGCAGAATATATTCCGCTGACGCTAATAACATCGGGCTGTACTTGGAAATGGACGCAATACTGGCGGTGGCCCTTGGCGGCAATATATTGGGCGGCGGCAGGTTCAGCCTGGCAGGCTCCGTCATAGGGGCTTTCACCATCCAGTCGCTCAGCACCACGCTGTACGCAATGAATATTTCCGCTGACCAGCTGCCGGTTTACAAAGCGGCCGCTGTAATTGCCATCATCACCCTTCAAAGTGATGTATTCCGGGGATTTATCCGTAACCCGCGGATAAAAAACATCACAGGAAGTATTGTTTTCTCCAAAAAGGAGACTCAAACATGAGAATCATACCATTGCAAAGAAAGAATTTAAGCGACACCACTTTTCTGCTGCTGGTGACAATCGGGCTGTTTGCGGCGATGTATGCGGCCGGCATGATAATATTCACGAATCAGGGCTTTGCGAAGCCGCAGATGTTCTTGAATCTATTCATCACAAACGCAAGCCTGATCGTGATTTCTTGCGGGCTGACTGTGGTAATGATTACCGGCGGCATTGATATCTCCGTGGGTTCGGTGACTGCGTTGGTGTGTATGGTTGCGGCCTATATGATGGAAAAACAGGGCGCCAGTGTTTACGCGGCTGTTTCCGTTTCCTTGGGCATCGGGCTGGCTTTCGGGCTGGCGCAGGGCTTCCTGGTTTCGTACCTTGGAATACAGCCCTTTATCGTAACTTTGGCCGGGATGTTTTTTGGCCGCGGCATGACTGCCGTTATCAGCAAAGAGATGATTTCCATTAAGAACGAAGTGTTTTTGGCCTGGGCTAATTACAAGATCGATTTACCTTTCGGCACTACCAATAAAAAAGGGGTTTTCCAGCACGCTTACATTTATCCCACCGTTATTGCCGCGTTGGTGATCTTGATATTGGTGATTATTCTTTTAAAACGCACGAAATTCGGCCGCGCGTTATACGCCATTGGCGGCAACCAGCAAAGCGCCCTAATGATGGGTCTGAATGTGCGGCGCACCCGCTTTTTCGCTTATGTGCTCAGCGGATTTTTAGCCGGTCTTGGCGGGTTTCTGTTTTGCCTGAACAGCGCCGCCGGATTTGTGGAGCAGGCGCGGGGCCTTGAAATGGACGCCGTTTCCTCCTCTGTTATCGGCGGCACACTCCTTTCAGGAGGCGTAGGCAATCCGATTGGCACCTTATTCGGCGTGCTGATCAAGGGTACTATTTCCAGCTTGATTACCACCCAGGGAAGTCTGTCCAGCTGGTGGGTCAGGATTGCGTTATCCGCCCTTCTGTGCTTTTTTATCGTACTGCAGAGCGTAATCACGTCACGCAAACGTAAGACAAAGAGCGGAAGCTCCGGTCCCTGACTGAGATTAATAATTTCAGCAGGCTTTCCGGCAGGATTGAGGTTCTGCCGCCTGTTCTGCCGCAAGAGTGCGTCAAATTTAAAAGCGTGTGGCGGTCTATTGTTATTCACCGCGGCTGGCGCTATACTGGAAACACGCTGAAAGCGGGCGAACTGTGCTCGCCCGCGCCCTGCGGCGAATCTCAGCCTTCGCGGGTATAAGGCTAGGACGTGTTTGAAAACTAGATTCCAGCGCGAAATTGCAGCGGTTTTATTCGAAATTTCGCGCTCTAAGGAATTTTCAAACACGCCTTAGGAGACACACATTTGAAAAGCGATTCCCTGTTTAAACGCTTACTGCAGATCTTACCCGGCGACTGGGCCAGATTTGTTTTACCGGACGGATTGAGGAAATAGACTCTGCTGCCGACGAAACCGTTAAACCGGACTTATTCGGCGCGCTGGGCCTGTTCGCCGAGGAGACACCCTATAAGAATTTGGTTTTTAAATTGATTGAAAGGAGGAAGCTTATGGGTTCCGCTTTGATTTATGAATTGTACGGGGATTTGATAGAGGGAAAAATGGCTAAGCAGGCCCTTTCAATCGCCGGCGTACTGCTGCGCGGGGGCTTGCCCCGTTGACCTTATCGTCCGCGCCACGGGACTTACCGCCGAAAAAGTCCGCGAACTGCAAAAAGAAACTTCAAACTTAACGGGGCTTTCAACATTTGGGTGGGACCCATGGGCAATTGTTTCTTATAATCGCCGGGCAAGCTCGGCGAAATACTCAAGGCGTTATAGGTCATCTGGATCCCACCCGGATGTGGATTTAAACAAAACAGCTTTCCCGCGCAGACGTGCAGGAGCGAACTGCGTTCGCCCGCTCTTTTTCATGGATGTTTCACCATTGCGTCAGGGCATAAACTTAAGCCGGACAAATTCCAGTATCACTCTGGCCAGGTCGTCCACGCTTATATTGCCGCAGTCCAGGGAAAGGTCATAGTTCTTAAGCCCGTGCCAGTCGCTGTTTGTACAGTAGGCGTAATAAGCGGCGCGCTGTTCGTCCGAGCGTGTTATAACGCCCATAACGTCCTCGGAGGCGATGTCATGCAGGGTCATCAACCGCTGCTTGCGGGTTTCGTAATCCGCGTGGACAAACACGCTGACCAGGTTTACAGCGCCGCGCAGGATATAGTCCGCGCAGCGCCCCACTATTACGCAGGAGCCTTCGCTCGCCACCCGCTGGATTATTTCAGACTGCACCTGAAATATTTTGTCAAATTCCCGCTGGCCTTCCAGCGCCCCCGGCGCTTCCCCTGTCGCTATGTTAAACAGCAGGTTACCACGGGGCACCTCGGTATAGTCCTTAAACGCGCTGGGGTCGAAACCGCGTTCCTCGGCGATTTCCGCCAGCACGTCCTTATCGTAATAGTTTATGCCCAGCTGCGCCGCCAGCAGTTTCCCCACCGCCCGGCCCCCGCTTCCGAATTCGCGGCCCACTGTGATAATGTAATGATCTTTCATAAACTTAATCTCCTTTACTTTTCACTCGTATTAACCGGCTTGAATACGGCCGGGCCGTCCTGTCGGGCGCTGCAGCGCGCCTCGGCCATCTGTCCGAACACAAGCTGAGAATGTATGTTCTCCTTGCCCCGGCGGTCGATCTTCTCGTAACTGCCGTCTGGCTGCTGCACCCGCAGCTTTACCGTGTCAGATAACGTAATGTCCAAAATTTCTATCAGCGCTTCCTTTAAAGCCGCGTCCTCCACCGGAAAAGCCACTTCCACGCGCCTGTCCAGGTTTCGCGGCATCCAATCCGCACTGGATAAAAAGAGCTTGGGCGCGCCGCCGTTCTCAAAATAGAATATGCGGCTGTGCTCCAGGAACCGGTCCACAATACTTACCACAGTTATGTTTTCGCTTACGCCCGGCACGCCGGAACGCAGGCAGCAGATACCGCGCACAATCAGCTTTATTTTTACCCCGGCTGCCGACGCGTTATACAACGATTGTATCACGGCCGTGTCTACCAGGGAATTCATTTTCGCGATTATCATGGCGGCGCGCCCGGTTCTGGCGTTTTCCGCCTCGTTGTCAATATAGCGCACCAGGGTTTCCCGCAGCATTGTGGGCGCCACGACAATCTTCTTCCACACCGCGTTGTTGGAATAGCCCGTAAGCAGGTTAAACAGCGCGGTTATGTCCTGGCCGAAGGTTTCCTTGCTGGTAAAGAACCCTATGTCAGTATAAATCTTCGCTGTAGAGTCGTTATAGTTCCCGGTGCTTAAATGAATGTACCGCCGGATGCCCCCGTCCTCCTTGCGCACCACCAGACATATCTTGCAGTGGGTTTTCAGCCCCACCAGGCCGTAAATAACATGGCACCCCGCCTTATCCAGACGGCGCGCCCACAGGATATTGTTCTCCTCGTCAAACCTGGCCTTAAGCTCTACCAGCACCGTCACCTGCTTGCCGTTTTCCGCCGCCTGCGCCAGGGTTTCCACAACCGGCGAGTTGCCGGACACGCGGTAGAGCGTCATCTTAATCGCCAGTACTTCCGGGTCCTGGGCCGCGGCCCTGACGAAGTTAAGCACAGCGTCGAAGGAATCATAGGGGTGATGTACAAGTATATCCTTTTCCGCTATGGCCTCAAACACGTCCTTATCCAAAAAATCCGCAGCCGGGCGCGGTATCAACGGCGCGTTCCGCAACCGGTCATATCCCTTTATGCCGCTTACGGACATCCATACGGAAAGGTCCAGCGGCCCGGAAATTTCGTAAATATCCGCCGCGTCCAGCTTAAGCGCTTCCTCCAGGAACACGCGGGCACTGTCCACCATGTTCCTTTCAATTTCTATACGCACCGGCTCGCCCCACTTGCGGCCCTTCACGCTCTTTTCTATCTCCATGAGAAGGTCCTCGGTATCCTCCTCGTCCAGGTCAAAGTCAGAATTCCGCGTTATACGGAATATAGAGGCGTTAAGCACCCTGTAGCCGGTAAACAGCCTGTGGACATATTCCCTTATCACTTCCTCCAGGAAAACAAAATGTCTCTCCGGCGTCCCGCCCCGGGGTATTTCCGGCGCGTCGGGGCCTGTATGGGCTTCCAGCGCGCGCCCGGCGGGAAGCTCAATTACGCGCGGTATTACCGTGGGAGTCTGCACTACCGCGAAAAAGCGGTCCTCGGTCTGACTCTTCTTTGCTTTAAGTTCCACTATAATGTTAAGCGATTTATTGTTAAGCAGCGGAAAAGGGCGGCTCTGGTCTATGGCCATTGGCGTCAGAATCGGATAAATCGTGCTGTTAAAGTAATGCTCCGTAAACTTTAACTGGCCGGCGGTCAGCTCGCCCATATCCATGAAGCGCAGACCCTCCTTAGCCAGCGCCGGTAAAATAGAGCGGTTAAGGCAATTGTACTGCCTCGTGCTTATGTCGTGCACTATTTCGCTTATTGCGGCAAGCTGTTCGCGCGGGGTCAGCCCGGAAGGGTCTGTCCGCGTTATGTTGGCTTCCGCCTGGCTTATCAGGCCCGAAACCCTTATCATGAAAAACTCATCCATATTGGACGCTGTTATAGCCAAAAATTTCAGCCTCTCCAACAGCGGGTTGGTCTTGTCCTGCGCTTCCTCCAGCACGCGGCGGTTAAACGCCAGCCAGCTCATCTCACGGTTAATATAGTGCTGCGGCTTGTCCATTGTGACACCCCCTTTACTTTCGCGGTTACAGCGGCCTTTTGTTTCTCAGCCGGGCTTTCAGGCCAAACACTTCCTCAAACAGATCGCTCTTTTTGTTAAAAGCCCATTGCTCCAAATCAATATTCTGCTCAGTCGAAATTGTTACAACCAGTTCGTCGCTTACAGTCACGTCAATGCTGTCAAATTTTTCACCGCTGCCGCGCACCAAGGCGTCGGCGGCGCGCAGAATGGCGGTCAGTTTGGACACCAGCACGCGGTCCTGCGCGGAGAGGCTTTTGTAATGCTCGTCATGAATGCTGGGCAGGCACGTGCTGTGATAATAGCAGATACACGCCACTATTTCCCTGTCCAGATTGCTTAGCCCCAATATGTCCAGTCCTGTAATTATATTATAAGAATGACGGTAATGATGCTTAAAATTTATAAATTTACCTACATCGTGCAAAATAGCGGCCGTGGAAAGCAGGAGTTTCTCATGCTGGCCCATGCCGTGGATTTTCTTCATCTTGTCGAAAATCTTAAGGGCGTAACGCTCCACCTTGGCATAGTGGAATTCCGGCGTACCGTAACGGCTTGCCACCCGGCGCGCGTAGAGCACCGTGCTCTTGCTGAAGTCCTTGTTTAATTCGGCGAAAGCCTTGGGGTACAGCATCTCATACATTAAGGCGTCAGACAGCAGAATCGCCGGCGATATTATCTGGTTTGCCCCCGTTATTTCCATCAAACGGTTGAAAATTGCCATAGCGGGCAGCAGCACTTCGGCTTTGTCCGTGGGAAGTCTATAGTCCAGCGCGATGTTATCTACGGATTTATGCTTTATTTCCTCATACATCTGCGTAAAATTCTCCCTGGGAATGTATAAAAACAACCCGTCGTCCCGCGCGCCGCACAGTTCCGCTATCATGGATATTTCCTGACCAGAGGCCACAAAGTCCTTTACCGGGCCGGGGATGTTCTCCGCCAGTCCGTCCGTAAATCCGTTCAGATATTCCTCCACCACCAAGTGGAATTCCGAGGAATATTCCTGCAGCTCATTGAACATCTCACTTATGCGCAGCGAACCCGTCCTGATATTCTGCGCGTATGGTATCCTGCCTTCTGTCATGTACGAAAGCCCCATGCTCCCCGAGCCTATGTACACCAAAAAAGTCGATTTTTTCAGCGCGTCGTTCAGCAGGCTGGCCATAAACTTGAAAATGTACAGTTTCTCCTGGGCGTCGTCTATTACCTCCACATTCAGCGCGGTCTTAATTTTTATCTGGTCCAGAATATACTCCTTATTTGTCGCTTCGCGAATCGCTGTGGTGGCTACTATTTTTATTTCCTCGCACCCATACCCTGACGCTGCCGCCAGAAAATTTTTTATTATGCCGCAGATTTTTTCAAGGTTGTCAAACTGAATGCGCCCGCCGTCGCCGGAAAGGGCCGCGCCGGAAGTTACGGTTCCGAAAGTGTCCCGCCCCAGGTTCAAGTCATAGGTTATGGATTCCACATACTCCATTTTGTTCTTCCGCGCCTGAGCCACTTTTAAGCGCAGGGCGTTGGACCCGATTTCTATTACCGCCTTGCATTCGCTTGACGCGCGCTTCTCTTTTTTTGCCGCTGGTTTCTTTGGCATTGGATTCATCTCCTTCCACAACCAAGGTAGTTTAAACACATGGATTGAAACATATACATTATATATTATTTTATGATATTTGCAATTGCATTAACAAAAAAGAGGCCGCAATTTTCGCGGCCTCTTTTTTTAATTTTTTTAAATCTTTGCGGTTACCGGGTTCCGCGCTACCGCCCCCCGCGGAGAGCGGAAGCGGCGGCGCCGTTATTCACCGGCGCGCCGCCCGGCATGTTGTAATCCGTATAATATCCGTCTGTGCCTCTGTTATTGTTTATAACTGTTCTGTTTGTCCTGTTTGTGTCTGATTGCGCGTTTCTGCGCGTATAAGCTCGGAAGTTCCGGACCTTGCCGTCTGTCCGGCCGCTCTCCGCCGCCGCGCTGCCGCGCCGTTGTACCGCACCGCGCCTGGAAATTCCGAGCTCTGCTTTATACGTTCCGCCGTCAGCCGCGTTTTTACCGGAAGTTCCGGCCCCGCCGGAAGTTCCGGCCCCGAACGAACGGCCCGCGCGTATGGCCGCACGGCTTACGCTGCCAGCCGCCTTGTTCACACCGTTTCTCAGGCTGTCCGCGGCGCGGCGGAGCGTACCGTCAGGATACCACGCGTATCCGTCACGGAAGTTCCTGCCCCGGTCGTAGTCATAGACGTAGGTGTTGTCCTTCCCGTAACCATAACCGTATCTATTATAACGGTCGTAATTGTAGTCATAAGCGCCGCCTGTTCTTGTGTTTCTGACGCGTCCGTGAGTTCCG
Organism: Clostridiales bacterium; assembly: GCA_031297485.1. Taxonomy (GTDB): domain Bacteria; phylum Bacillota; class Clostridia; order Lachnospirales; family JAISYE01; genus JAISYE01. Next base: position 15,715 of record JAISYE010000224.1, on the reverse strand, counting down.
CCCGAGCAGCCTGTGGCCGCCAAGGCGCACACTACCGCGCCCGCCAGCGCAATCCGTCCGATATCTCCCCTATACTGTCTTAAATTCATGAATATCCGCCCCCCATCATGCCGCCTTAAACAAACTAACGCAGTAGCGGACTGCGTTCGCCCGCGCCTACGATTAGGACGTGTCTGAAAATTGGATTCCGATAGTCGAGCTTGCTCGACGCAGTGCGAAATTACAGCGGTTTTATTCGAAATTTCACGCTTTAAAGAATTTTCAGACACATCTTAGAATCATGCACAAAGTTTTGTGCAGTGATATTTTTATCTGAAACGGGTTTTAAAATACTGTATTTAAGTTGGCTGGCAAACAAATTTATGGATTATAAAAAACGCATACTTTTTAATTTAATCGACGTACCTATTATTACAATACGAAATTATTTTAAAAAACTAGGAGATGTTAAACATGTACTGTGTTAACCACAACGACAGAACCGCCGTAAACACCTGCAGCAAGTGCGGCGCGTGGCTTTGCAGCGAGTGCAGTCTGGAAATTGACAACCGCATAGTTTGCAAAAATTGCGTAGCCGAGGCAATGCGCGCCTCCGGAAGTTACGGCCCCGCCGGACCCCGGCGCCCGGAAGTTCCGGTGACCGAGGGCGCCCGCCGGCATTTTTCCTGGGGCCTGCTGTTCTTATTCTCCGTGTTCGGCCCGCCGGGAATAAGTTATATGTATCTGGGGCTTATTAAACGAGGGTTGTTTGTTCTTTCGGCATTCTTCGCGGCGGCTTTCTTGACAGCCACATTCAATTCGCCGGTACTCGGCTTTGTGATTGCCATTATTTACTTCGGAGCGATTTTCGATTCATTTAACAAGCGCAGACTCCTTAACGCCGGTATTGACGTGCCCGACAGCGTGGAGGATTATCTCGGCTTTATCAAGCGCTACGCTGTTCCCATTATCGTTGTCATTGGCGTCATGATTGGCCTTGACGGTATCGGACACTTCCTGCGCGGCCTACTTTACAAAGGCGCGGAAGTTTACTACACCATGGACGCTTGGCCGGTATTGGATGGCATATGGCCCATCGCTTGGCAGGTATGGGATTGCATATGGCCCATCGCTCTGGCGGTAGGTCTCTGTCTCTTGATTAAGTTCCTGCGCAAGCGCCCGTCTAAGCCCCGCGATTTGGACGCCGGCGGCCAGCGCTGATATTGAACCTATCAGGGCCTTAACCTGGGGCGCGGGCGAACTTACGGGGCGAACACAGTTCGCCCCGCAAGTTCGCCCGCAATGTGAACGGAGACAAATTTAAACGTAGGAATGTCTATTCAGAGGTCAAAACCTTAAAACCTTGGGGCTCCGCCCCAAACCCCGCTGGGGACTCGTTCCCAGACCCCTTCTTGCGCTTCGCGCGCGCTCATTAAAGGACCCGGCGGACAAGCACCTTGCGCCTCTGGATAAGCGCATGAAGGAAATTTATAAACCACGAAAACATGAAAATATATTACAGGGACGGACTGCGTTCTCCCCTGCCGGAAAATGTATTCGTCCGTGAGTATAAAATACTGTTTAAGTTGGCTGGCAAACAATTTATGGATTATGAAAAATCTCATACTTTTCAATTTAAACGACGTACCTATTATTACAATACGTAATTATTTCAAAAAATTAAGGAGATGCTAAACATGTACTGTGTTAACCACAACGACAGAACCGCCGTGAACACCTGCAGCAAGTGCGGCGCGTGGCTGTGCAGCGAGTGCAGTCTGGAAATTGACAACCGCTATGTTTGCAAAAATTGCGTAGCCGAGGCAATGCGCGCCTCTGAAAGTTACGGCCCCGCCGGACCGCGGCGCCCGGAAATTCCGGTGACCGAGGGCGGCCGGCGGCATTTTTCCTGGGGCCTGCTGTTCTTATTCTCCGTATTCGGCCCGCCGGGAATAAGTTATATGTATCTGGGGCTTATTAAACGAGGATTGTTTGTTCTTTCGGCATTCTTCGCGGCGGCTTTCTTGACAGCCACATTCTCTGAGCCGATATTAGGCTTTGTAATTGCCATTATTTACTTTGGGGCAATCTTCGATTCATTTAACAAGCGCAGGCTCCTTAACGCCGGCATTAACGTGCCCGACAGCGTGGAAGATTATCTTGGCTTTATCAAGCGCTACGCCATTCCCATTATTATTGTCATCGGCATCGTGATTGGCCTTAACGCTCTGAATGGAGTCGGATACTTCCTTAACCGCGCTTTTCGGGACGGCTACGGAACTTTCTACTACAGCCGGCACAGCGGCATATCCTTCGGCCTTGCGCTGTTAGTTGGTCTTTTCCTGCTGATTAAGTTCCTGCGCAAGCGCTCGTCTAAGCCCCGCGATTTTGACACCGGCGGCCAGCGTAAATGACGAACCAAGACGGCCTTTAGACGCGGAGCGCTGTGAACATTATAAAAAGCAAGGATGATACTTATGCGCCTGTCTCTTGTTACGGCGATATTTATCGGGCTGCCGATAATCGGTCTGTTTATCAAAAAGCCACCAATCAGAAAAATCAGCGCAAGCCTTCTATGCTTTGCTGGTCTGTTGGTGGCCTGCTTTTTCTTGGAGTTTATCCAAGGCATTCCATTAATCACCAATCTGTTCGGCACCGGGATGTTTTGGCTTGCGCCTTTCACTTGCGGCATACTGTTCCTGATATTTCTGCTCCTGATTTGGAAGCCCTTCAAAGCGAAGCCGCGCAAAATTGCCGCGCTGTCACTGACTGCGGTAATGGTACTGACCGTTGGCGCGGTCGCGGGGATTCAGGCCTATGAAAACAGTGTCCTTGAAATTGGAGACACTGACAGGGAAATTCAGCTGGAAGGGTATGAGCCGTTCGCGGAACATACCCTTGCCAAATCCCTTGCCGAGCCGTCCACGCTGACCTTTGCGGACAGCCTGCCGAGGATGGACGGGGCTACCGCACTGTATCCGCTGTACGCGGCCTTCGCCCGGGCGGCATATCCTGAAAAAAGCTACCGTGTCTCCGGGGAATTCGATTCAGAGGTCGTCTGTTCCTCCACTACGGGCGCGTTTGAGAACCTCCTTGAGGGGAACGCCGACGTGATTTTCCTGATGGACGTATCGGAGGAACAGGCGCAGGCGGCGGCGGAGCGCGGAATCGAACTTGCGCTTACGCCAATAGGACGCGAAGCCTTTGTGTTCATAGTGAACAGCCATAATAACATTTCCGGCCTGAGTCAAGACGATATACGCCGCATATACTCCGGCGCGGTACGGGATTGGTCCGAAATCAGCGGCGGCGCGGCCAGGGGCGGAATTGAGCCTTACCAGCGCCCTGAAGGTTCGGGCAGTCAGACGGCGCTCCAAAAAATTATGGGCAATTTACCGATAATTGAGCCGAAAGCAAGACAGGTATTCTCGTTTATGGGCGGCATGTACAACGCTATCGCCGATTACAAAAACTATAAAGGCGCGATAGGCTACTCGTTCCGTTACTATATCGAAACCATGCTGAACGATGCCGAGCTTCAAAAAGTAAAACTGCTTAAAATTGACGATGCCGCCCCAACTGTGGAGAACATCGCGAGCGGCGCGTACCCGTTCGCCGGCAACTTTTACGCGGTTACCGCAGCCAATCGAGTACCCGCCGCCGGCAGCGAAAAAGCTCGCGCGGAAAACACGCGGGCTCTTATTGACTGGATTCTTTCGGAGCAGGGGCAGAGTTTGGTTGAACAAACCGGATATGTGGCGCTGAGCCGCTGAACATTAAGAGCCTATCCCTTAATAGGCAAGAATGCTGATTTTGCGCCATTTCTGCATTTTAACAAATCCAGTATTTAAGCCATTCCGCTTTATTTAGGGATAAGCCCTCAACATGGACTTTAAGGTCGTAGTCTTTCCCGCGCCGTTTGTGCCAATTAAGCCCATAATCCTGCCTTGCGGAAGCGAAAAACTAACATCGCGCAATGTAAAGCTGTGGCAACGCTTCGTTAGACCCTGTACGGATAATATACTCACGTTTATCCTCCTTCACCATTCAAGAAGCCGTCAATAGTTTTGCCGGTCATACGCGGGAAAATCTCGCTGCTTACCAGTGCAATTCCTCTGGTTGCCGGGCTGGTGTCCCCTAAGGCGTGTTTGAAAACTCCTCAAAGCGCGAAATTTCGAATAAAACCGCTGCAATTTCGCGCTGGAATCTAATTTTCAAACACGTCCTAAAACCACAAGGATATCTCAGGGTTGGAACTTAAGTGTGTCCCGCGCTTTTTTGGGTAACACAATCTGCCCTCTTTCGCCTATAGTCACCGTGCCAAAGATGTGTTTGTTCCTTGGGCCGATGGGAAGCCCCTCCTGTCCTTGGTCATAACGTACCAGATCGTTAAGGGACACATCAAACAAACCGGCTAACGCTTCGCAATTGATAATGTCGGGAAGCGTATCCCCATTTTCCCACTGCCTGCCGCGTGGCGCCGACACGCTCCGCGACTTACTCCTGTGACAAGCGCTGGCGGCCGCGCAAATGGCGAAGATTCGCGGCAATATTATTTTTATTACTATTCATACTTTTCACACCTCGATAATTAGATGATACACCTGAGACCCAGAAGATGAAACCAACCAATACGAACAATTTATGTTCGTATTGGTTGCGGCTATTCTATCATGGATAGGAAAAAGCAGTGATTGTGCGGTCCAGACCAACGTGAACATCCGGAGGCTGTTCTGGCTAATTTTGAATTTAGCCAGAACAGGAACGCATAGCGGCTTATTCTGAATAGCCGCCCATCAATGTTTTCCGCGTTTACGCCGGCTGTAAAGATGCAAACCGCAAAATTTTATTTACAAATCCACATAATAATGCTATACTGGCGTCAAAGTAAATATCCAGCTTGTCGGTGCGTCAGGTGCCCTGTGCCTGACGATAATAGGGAATTGGGGGTGAATCCCAAACAGTCCTGCTGCCGTGTTGACTAGCCTGTTTCAAAATGCCACTGGGTTTTCCCTGGGAAGGCGGAACAGACGCTAAAGTCTAAGTCGAAAGACCTGCCTATAAGCTGCCACTTCCGCTTCACAGGATATGAGGCCTCGGCATGTTTGTAATTTTCGTTTCTGTTAAATAGGGCGATATAATTGCGCGCAAAAGCCCCCGGTTCTGTGAACCGGGGTTTTTATTTTTTTTGCGGGCGAACTGCGTTCGCCCGCATCTTGCGGCAAATCTCAACGTTCGCGAGTATATACTCACACACGAAAACATCTGCTAAAAATCATTCAGTGTTTTCGTGTGTGAGCAACCAACAACTGGCGCGAAAAGCGCATTTCTTTTCGCGCCTTAGAGCCTATCCCTTAATAGGCAAAAATCTGATTTTGCGCCATTTCTGCATTTTAGCAAATTCAGTATTTAAGCCATTCTGCTTTATTCAGGGATAAGCCCTTAGTATAGCGTGAAAGGAGAACTGTATATGTTAAAACAAGGTACGGGCGAACCCAGTTCGCCCCTGCAATTTTCACCGCCGGCGCCGCCGGACGAATCCATGCGCCTGCGGGCACGGGCGCGTTTGGATTCCCTGGTCAAGCCGCCGGGCAGTCTGGGCGGCCTGGAGGACATAGCCGCCCAGCTTGCCGCCATAACCGGTGAGCTGTTCTACGAGCCGGACAAGCGGCTGTTAATTATTATGGCTGCGGATAACGGCGTTGTGGCCGAAGGCGTGTCTTCCGCGCCAAAGGAAGTTACGGCGTCGCAGACCCTCAACTTTACGCGGGGTGTAACCGGCGCGGCTGTGCTGGCCCGGCAATTCGGCGCGGAGCTGATGGTGGTCGACGTGGGCATTGACGCGGATATTGAGAACCCTGGCATCATTAACAAAAAAATCCGTAAATCCACAGGCAACATCGCGAAAGAACCCGCCATGACCTTAAGCGAAGCGGCCGCCGCAGTCAACGTGGGCATATGGTCCGCGGGCGAGGCCAAACGCAGGGGATTCAAGGTCATTGGCGCGGGTGAAATGGGCATAGGCAACACAACCACCTCCAGCGCGGTCTTATGCGCCTTGCTGGGTCTGGACGCCGGCGCGACTGAACAAGCCGTGGGCCGTGGGGCGGGGCTTACCGACGGACAATACGCCCGCAAAATATCCGTTATTTCCAGCGCCCTTGCGTTGCACCGCCCAAAACAGGAGGACCCCCTGGACGTAATATCGAAAGTGGGCGGACTGGACATCGCGGCTATGTGCGGGGTATATATAGGCGCCGCGCTTAACAGGCTGCCGGTTGTGGCTGACGGCTTTATTTCCGCCGTGGCAGCCCTGTGCGCGGTCCGCCTGTGTCCGGATGCCCGGGGCTATATATTCCCGTCCCATGAATCTTACGAGCGCGGCTACGCTCTCGCGGCGCGGGAACTTGAGTTTGACGCGCCCCTCAAGCTCGGCATGCGGCTTGGGGAAGGCAGCGGCTGCCCGCTTATGTTCGCCCTTATGGACGCGGCGGCCGCGGTAATTAAAAATATGGCGACTTTTAAGGAGGCTATGATTGATGAGCGGTATTTGGAAAACATCAACGGCAAGAAAATTTTTTAGCCGGAAGTTCCGGCCCCATTTGTTCTTAATAATAATTCTGACCATGTCAGTAACCGGGGCCTGCGGCAGCGCGCTGGACTCCGTAACCCAGTCCGGTTCCAGCGCCACCCTGGAAGCTACGGTTCCAATGGTTGACCGGGCGGGCAACACATTTAACAAACCGCAAAAGACAGATAAAATTATTTGCATGTCCCCTGCTGTAACGGAAATTTTGGCAGGACTTGGCCTGGCGGATAAAATTATAGCTATTGACACCTATTCCGCAGGTATAGAGGGTTTGACGGAGGACCTGCCTCAATTTGACATGATGACCCCTGACGCCGAGCGGCTGATAGCGCTTGCGCCGGATCTGCTCTTTGTCACGGGCATGAGCCTGGTGAACGGCGTGGATCCATACAAGCCGGTTAGCGATACCGGCGTCTGCGTTGTATATATACCCACAACCAACAGTATCGCGGGTATAAAGGAAGACATTGAGTTTGTGGGCGAAGTGACCGGCACGGCGGAGCGAGCGGCGGAGCTTACAGCGGATTTAGACAGCGCCTTGTCGGAAGTGGCCGCACTGGGCAGTACGGTTACGGAGAAGAAGAGCGTGCTGTTCGAGGTGGCGGCAGCGCCGCAAATTTACAGTTTCGGCAGAAATGTGTTTTTAAATGAAATGCTGGAACTAATCGGCGCGCGGAATATTTTTGAAGATGAGGACAGCTGGATATCCGTTTCAGAGGAATCCGTCATAAGCGCTAACCCTGACGTTATTTTAACCAGCGTGGACTATATAGAGGACCCCACAGGCGAAATTTTAAGCCGCAACGGCTGGGAGAATGTAACCGCCGTTAAAAACCGCCAGGTATATTACATCGACACCAACTCAAGCTCAAGGCCGAACCAGAATATAGTCAAGGCCCTTTGGGAGATGTTAAGCGCGGTTTATCCGGAACTGGCGCAGGAAGAAGCGGCGTAAGGCCAATAACGAAAGCCGTGGGGGAGTTGTGCCCCACGGCTTTTATTGCGCGCAAATTTTTACAGCGAATAGCATTCGACTATCTCACCGCAATACATAATGTGAAAATCCTCATTATAAAAATTTCCTTTAATCTCCTTGGGCAGAAGTTCGCCGTCAATGGGCTGGGCGTGTTTTTTCAAGCATTCATAGTACAGGCCGCAGCCCGCTACTATCGGGCTGGCCACAGACCTGGCGGGAATAAACCGCACTATCTCCGCCTTATTTATGTCCCTGCCCGACTGGGTTCCGCAAATGGCCAGTTCTTCCTTAAGAGTGCCGTCGAAAGGTACGCTTATTGTAAAGCTGTCGCCCGCGTCGAGTAATGTACGTGTGTAGCGCTGAGGGCGCACCACTGTTATAAAGTGGGGCTTGGCCCATATAAAGCCCACAAAGCCCCAGGATATTGTCATGGTATTTACGCCGGCGCCCGCGGGAGCGGATTGTGTCCGCCCATCCCCGGCGGTAAGGAACGCGCCCGCGCCTGACAAATTTTTTAATCCCTTTTCAAGCAAATAAGTAAAATCCATAATATCATTTCCCTTCAGTTCAGCAAGCCTCTTATGAACACAGGCACGGCAAAAGAATCAGCCAGCCCGGCTATTACTGCGGCAGCGCAGCTTAAGGCGAGAGCCGCGACGGCGCCCGTGTCAGGTACGGAGACTCCGGTCCCGTCCGTGCCACGGAAGTTCCGGCCCCTGCAGTAGGTTACCGACCAGCGCGCCAGCAGGAGCAGGGCAGGCAGCAGCACGCATTGGGGCGCGTACAGCAGCGCGGCGCAGACAATTCCCGGCGGACCGTACAACTCTACAATAAGGGCGGTTGTAAAACCATAAGCCACTCCGCGCGCCGCTATTATTAAAAAAACGAAAAAACCGCCGTAAGGCACAAAGGCCATAAACCACAAGGCCAAAACGGTCTTCATGTATTTTATAAGACTTCCGCGAAAAATGTCAAGCCTGTCGATTAAAGGGCCGCTGAACCGCCGCAAGTATTCTTCCAGGCCATTAGAAATTTCAGTCCCAGCAGACGCGCCCAGGGTATGCGCGTACAGCGCGCCCGCGCAGGCGCACCCGCAGAAAACCACCGCAAGCACAGCCATAAGGCTTCCGCGCCTGCCTATTCTATGCACTCGCGCGCGCATTCTCAAGCCCCTTTCTATCACGGGGATGCAAGCGCGTGTGAACCGAGAAATTCCAGCCCCGCCAGTCCGCCCCTGCATATACTATATTACGCGCATGCCCTTGTTATACTCGCAAACAAATACATTTTTCAATCGGGTAGACATCCCACATCACTGTGCGTACCGTTCGGTATACGGCGGTTAAATCAGAATGAATGTACAACTTGATACCAATTAACCAGACTTTTAAATCGCGTTTCTCTAAGGCGTGTCTAAAAATTTCTTAGAGCGCGAAATTTCGAATGAAACCGCTGCAATTTCACGTTGGAATCCAGTAAGCACAGCCATAAGGCTTCCGCGCCTGCCTATTCTATGCACTCGCGCGCGCATTCTCATTTCAAACACATCCTAGAGGGCGCCCTTTACGAACAATTTGTCGGAAGGTGATTTGCGGCCGGAGAAAACGAAAGAAAAGGTCTCGAATCTATTCCGTAGTTGGAATGGTATAGTAACCCACACGAAGATCCGCAGCTTTGTGTCCGCCGCCAAAAACGCGGCAAAGATTTATTTTCGGCTATTTCACAAGTCTTCGAAGGCGGTCCCTGTCTTACAGCAGACACGGACGCCTTCGAAATATCATTTTTAGGTGCGCCTCTTAAAAAAATTTTTAATCAGGGACGCCTTTTGCTATGCCCTTTTTTCGGATATTGAATAGTAACAAATCGGCTGCCGCTCTCTTGAAAAATAATACAAAAACTATTGACAAAACTATGCTTAGAGTATACTATGGTTAAAGTATAGTTTACTAAAAGGAGGTTGCTTATGGAAAAAGTTATTCCTATATTACCATATATAAATATGGAAGAACAATTAAATTTTTATAATAATATTGGATTCGAAACAATAAGTATTCATGCAAGAAATTATCTTGTACTAAAATACAATAATATTGTATTGCATTTTTGGTTAAACAAAGGGTTGTTGGTAAATGAAAATGCCGTTATGAATTATATTGATGTGGAAAATGTGGAAAAACTTCATGATGAATTTACTAAAAAACTTAAAAAAAATAATCAAAAAATACCTCAAACAGGCATACCTAGGCTATCAAAAATAAGGCTTTTACAAGAAGATAGGCGCTTTACAATGGTAGATCCAAGTGGAAATACTTTTTATATTGGGACAGCAAATAACGGGGAAGAAACTCCTTTCTTTCGGACATTTGATAATAAAGAACAATCAAGAAAATTATCTATATTGTATGATATAGTATATTCTAAGGAAGACTATGAAATGGCGGAAAAGATTATAGAAAAAACCGAGGAATATAAAGAAACTCTCAGCGAATTAGATAAAGGTAAATTGTTATTAATTAAACTTGAACTAAAGAAGAGGGAAAAAGAAATAATGGAATTGCAAGAATTGATTGAAAAGAATAAAGGCAAAAAAGATTGGGAAAAAATAAAAAAGAAATATGAGGAAATAAAAAATGGTGAATAATGAAATTACGGCAAAAAGCAATATTCATTCGCTAAATTGCAGCGATTTCATCCGAAGTTTCGCACTCTAAGGAAGGGTGTGTTTATAATATTGTGTATCTTCCATAAATCGACAATAAGCCTTGACGGTAAATTCATGTTCAGGGACCTGTTTACGGACCGGCAATTAATATGGATTTTGGCGTAAATACTGGATTAGAGGCAGTTTGTTGCTGGTGGCGCTCAAAGCGATAAACCCATTCTTTTTCTTTGGAGTGTCGAAAAGCGCGGAAGCATTTACACGATAAAAAAACATTCTCCTGAGGAATTTTCAAACACGCCTTAAAAAAATACGGCAGAGACATTATGGATGGGTTTCAAGAGTGTGCTTAACCATAAGCCTGTACTTATTATGGTAAACTTTGGAGCGCTTTGAACTCTCAAGCATTTAAGCCATTCTGTTTTATTCAGGGATAAGCCCTAAATTAAATTTTCGGCGCGCCGCGAATCTTACACGGCGCGCCAAACTTGTCTTCCCAACCGTTCTGTATTACTTCCGCCCGATGTACAGGTACGCCAGTACACCGGCAATAGTCTTCCCATCCATTATCCTGCCGTCGAAAATCATGGCGGCGGCCTCTTCCGGCGAGTAGCGCTCAACTTCCACAAATTCATCCGGGTCCGTGTGCTGGGTGCCTTGCCGCAGGTCACTGGCCAGAAATAAGTGGAGCGTTTCGTCACACAGCCCTATTGTAGGGTACATTTTAAAAAACGGGCGGATTTCGCCGGCCACCATACCGGTCTCTTCCTCCAATTCGCGGCGCGCGCAGGCTTCCGGCTCCTCCCCTTCGTCCAGCATTCCGGCGGGTAGTTCCAGCGTAAATGCCCGGGCCGGATGGCGGTACTGCCGCACAAAAATTATGTTCCCGTTCGCGTCTACCGGCAAAACAGCCGCCGCCCCGCCCCGCCGCACTATCTCCCGCACAGTCCTCTCACCGTTAGGCAGCATAATCGTGTCCATGTTTACCGTGATAATCTTACCGCGGTAGGTTTCCTTGCTTTCAATTAATGAATAGGGCTCCATTTCTCTTCTCCTTAAAATTAAAATAGTTTCATTTCTTGGTATTTTACTTTATAATTAGTCTGAAGTATACGTTAAACATTATAGGAGGTAAAGTTATGCAAACACCGAAAGTTCCGATTTCGATTGATACGCTGTCTGTCAACACCATCCGCCTGCTGTGCGCGGAAGCCATCCAGGAGGCCAACTCCGGACACCCGGGCCTGCCGATGGGCGCCGCGCCCGCGGCCTATGCCCTCTGGTCGAAAATTTTACGGCACAACCCCGCCAATCCTCATTGGCCTGACCGGGACCGATTCGTGCTGTCAGCCGGGCACGGCTCCACGCTGCTGTACTCACTGCTGCACCTGTTCGGCTACGGACTGTCCTTAAACGACCTGAAAAACTTTCGCCAAACCGGAAGCAAGACCCCCGGACATCCGGAATACGGCCACACAACCGGAGTGGAAGCCACAACCGGCCCGCTGGGCCAAGGCATAGCCAACGCCGCGGGCATGGCCTTGGCGGAAAAATACCTGGCCGCAAAATTCAACCGGCCCGGCCACGATATAGTCAGCCATTACACCTTTGCTCTTTGCGGCGACGGCTGCCTGATGGAGGGTATATCCGCCGAGGCCGCGTCCCTGGCGGGCACGCTGGGGCTGGGCAAGCTGATTGTGCTCTACGATTCCAACAATATAACCATTGAGGGCGACACGAAAATAGCCTTCAGAGAGAATGTCCGCCAGCGGTTTGAAGCCTATGGCTGGCATGTCCAGCTTGTGCCTGACGGCAGCGACCTAGACGCCATTGCCGGCGCCATTAAGGCCGCGAAGCGCGAAACCGAGCGGCCAAGCCTGATTGAGATAAAAACCATCATCGGCTGCGGAGCGCCCAACAAGCAGGGCAAGCCCTCCGCCCACGGCGAACCTCTGGGCCGTGACGAAATACAAGCGGCAAAGGCAAACCTAGGCTGGCCCTTTACAGACAGCTTCTATGTGCCGGACGAAGTGCGGGCGCATATTGAAACCCTACGCGCCGGTCTTGAAAGATTTGAGGACGATTGGAACAGCCTTGTGGCATCATACCAACAGAATTACCCCGAGGATTACGCGGAATGGGAAGCCTGGCACGACGCTGTTGACCCAGCCCCCTTTGAGGCCGGCGATTTCTGGGATTATGACAAGGACCTGGCTACGCGGCTGTCCTCTGAAATTGTGCTGAACAAAGCCGCGCGGCTTGTGCCGAACCTTTTCGGCGGTTCGGCTGACCTTGCGCCCTCCACCAAGACCATAATGAAGGGCCGGGGCGATTTTTCAAAAGAAAACCCCACAGGAGCCAATCTCCATTTCGGTATACGGGAGCACGCCATGACAGCCATTGCCAACGGCATAGCCCTGCACGGCGGTCTTAGGCCGTATATGTCCGGGTTTATGGTGTTCAGCGACTATATGAAGCCCGCCATGCGCCTCTCCGCGCTGATGGGGCTGCCTGTGATAAGCGTGCTTACCCACGACAGCATAGGAGTCGGCGAGGACGGCCCGACACATCAGCCCGTGGAGCAGCTGGCCTCGCTGCGCGGCATACCGGGTCAGACTGTCATACGTCCCTGCGACACCAAGGAAACAGCGGCCGCCTGGTACCTGGCGCTGACCAGGACAAACAGCCCCACAGCCATCGCGCTTACGCGTCAGACTACAAAGCTGCTGCCGGAAACCGGGCGCGGCGCGTTAAAAGGCGGGTATATTCTGCGCGGCTGGGAGACGCCGGATATTATTTTAATGGCCACAGGCTCGGAGGTGCAGCTTATATACGAAGCCTATGACCTCCTGGAGCAGAAGGGCGTAAAGACGCGGGTGGCCAGCATGCCGTCCCTTGAGATTTTCGAGGAACAGCCGGAAAGCTACAAAGAATCCGTACTGCCGAAAGCCGTGCGGGCCAGACTGGCGGTGGAGGCCGGCGTGTCCCAGGGCTGGCACAAGTACACCGGCCTGGACGGCGATATAATCGCCATAGACACCTTTGGTGCCTCCGGACCATTTGGGGATTTGTTCAAAAAATACGGCTTCACGGTTGAGAATATTGTGCGGCGCGCCTTGCGGCTGCTAAACAGATAGGAATGACGAAAATATAAGATACCAAACTTTTTCGGAGATAGTCGAGCTTGCTCGACGAAATGGGTTGAAGCGTTCGCATTTCCTGTGAAAAAGTTTGGCGTTTAATTAATTCATCATTCCTAGACGTGTTTGAAAATTGGATTCCAGCGCGTAATTACGGCGGTTTCATTCGAAATTTCGCGCTTTAAGGAATTTTCAAACACGCCTTAGAAAGGAGCTTGATATGAAAAATTCCAAAATATTATTCGCGTCCTCCAATTACGAACGGTACGACGCAGACGCGACCCTGCCCGCCAAGTTTTCCCGGCTGATAGACGAAACACCCTTAGCCGCCAGGGTAAGCGGAAAGGTTACGGCCATAAAGATGCATCTCGGCCGCGACATTGGCTACACCACCATACATCCCCTGTTTGTAAAAACCCTTGTGGAGAAATTAAAGTCCTATGGCGCAAAAGTATTCATAACGGACCAGGAAACCGACGGCGCCGCCAACAGGGGATACACCCGGGAATTTTTGGGCTGCCAGGTGGTAGACGCCTGCGGTGCCACTGAAAAATATTTTTATCCCAAGACCGTATCCTTCAAGACATTTAAAAATGTAGACGTGGCCGGCCACATACACGACGCAGATTTCATGGTGGACCTTTCCCATGTGAAGGGGCATGGTTCCTGCGGGTTTGGCGGCGCGTGCAAAAATATAGCGATGGGCTGCGTAACCACACGCACCCGTCAGCAGATACACGGTCTGGAAGGGGGCTTGGACTGGAACGCGGAAAAATGCGTGCACTGCGAGTTGTGTATAAGGGGCTGCAACCATTCCGCCAACAGCTTTGCGGACGACAGATATTCCGTAAATTACCATCACTGCACTTACTGCCAGCATTGTGTCAAGGTCTGTCCCACAGGCGCTATAACAATGACAGCCTCCAATCAATACGAGGATTTTCAAATCGGTATGGCGCTTTGTACAAAGACTGTGCTTGACACCTTTGAACAAGACCCTAAAGCTTCGGTCTCAAACGTGTACTATATAAATTTCCTGACTAACATTACGGCGCTGTGCGACTGCTGGGGGCTTTCCACACCCGCGCTGGTGCCGGACATAGGCATTTACGCCTCCGAGGACATTGTGGCGATAGAGCGCGCGTCTGTGGACGCCATTAAAGTTGAAAATTTACTGCCCAACGGAATTCCTATTGGAATGGAACTGGGGGCAGCGGGACATTTACTGGAGCGGCTACACGGCAAGAACCCGTATGTGCAGCTAAACGAACTGGAAAAGGCCGGACTCGGCACGCAAAACTACTATCTTGAGGAGGTGCGTTAATGAACGCCGAACTTCAACGGTTGATAGAGGATTCGAACAACATAGTGTTTTTTGGCGGCGCGGGTGTTTCCACTGAAAGCGGCATACCGGATTTCAGAAGTGTGGACGGGCTGTACAACCAGCAGTATAAGTATCCCCCTGAAACGATTATTTCCCACAGCTTCTTTATGAGGAACCCAGAGGAATTTTACAGATTTTATAAACACAAAATGCTGTTCCTTGACGCGAAGCCCAATGCCGCCCACTTAGCGCTCGCGGCCTTGGAAGGCGCGGGAAAGATTAAGGCGGTTGTAACGCAGAATATAGACGGACTGCACCAGGCTGCCGGCAGCCGGAATGTGTTTGAGCTGCACGGCTCTGTTCACAGGAATTATTGCATGAACTGCGGCAAGTTTTACGGCCTGGAATTTATTGTAAACAGCGAGGGCGTGCCTCGCTGTTCCTGCGGCGGTATAGTAAAGCCGGACGTTGTGCTGTACGAAGAAGGACTGGACGCTCATGTGCTGGAAAACGCGGCGGCGGCTATAACCAGGGCTGACATGCTTATTGTGGGCGGCACATCCCTGGGAGTCTACCCTGCCGCAGGACTGGCGGATTACTACCACGGGCGCAGGCTCGTACTTATCAACCGTACCCCGACGCCGCTGGACAGAAGGTCAGACCTGATACTGCGCGGGAACATCGGCGAAGTGTTGGGCAGTTCGGATAAATAGGTTTTAATCCCTATCCGGATGGCATTTGCAATGCAGCGTAATCACTGACATACCTTTCCACGACTTGTATTGGCCTTTAGCGTATTTCGCGGTCAAATGAAGTATATGAACCGCGAAATACGCTAAAATATACGATAGGGGTGAACCGCGTTCGCCCACACCAATTTGTTTGTGAAAAAATTGCTGTTTCTATTGTCCGGACTCTGTGATATAATTCAAGCGCAAAACAAAGGAGGGCGCGCGTGAAAAGTGACATTCCAATGAAGCGTCTGCTTCAAATCAAACCGGATGATTGGGTAAAACTTGTCTGCCCGGAACTGACGGAAATAAACCTG
>JAISYE010000223.1 GCA_031297485.1 Clostridiales bacterium | reverse complement strand
ATTTGGCTGCACGTTCAACAAAATGGTGGGCCCCCCCCTCTATTATTGAGGGGTTGGGGGGGCGCCACCCCACCGGGGTTTGGGGCAGGGCCCCAAGGTCTTAAGGTTTTGACCTTTCTTATTCCTTAAGTTCGTGCCTATGGGGCAGAACCCCTAACGGTGAACTGTCCGTTGGTCTTAATCTTTTGACCTTTCTAATTCCTTAAGCCCGCGCCAATAGGCCGGCGCCCCAAGGTTTCAGGAGCGCCGGCCAGCTTAAGAACAGGGTTGTGGACTGTTCCTTAATCTCTTGTATGTATTTCATTTATCCCTTTAAATAGTCAATCGGGTTTTTGGCAGTGCCGTTTACACGCACCTCAAAGTGCAGGTGGGGGCCGGTGGAGTACCCCGTGCTGCCGCACTTCATAATCAGCTGGCCCTTTTCAACTACTTGTCCCCTGCTCGCCACAAGTTTGGAACCGTGGGCGTAGAAGGTCGCCAGGCCGTTCCCGTGGTCTATGAGCACACAGTTGCCATACCCGTTCATAACGCCGGAGGTAACCACAACACCGTCGTCAGCCGCCAAAATTTGTGTACCGGTAGGCGCGCCCACGTCTATACCGGTATGAAACTCACCCCTGCGGTTTATCGGGTTTGTGCGGTTGCCGAAAGGCGAGGTTATCCTGCTGTGGCCGGGTATGGGCCAGGCCACCGTGCCGCCGGTATAGGGCACGCTCGACACCTTGTTGGCCGCCGCCGCAGCCGCCGCGCGATCCAGTTCCCGCTGCTTCAGGATGCGCTCTATTTCCTTGCTGGACTCATCCAGGCCATTTATTTGCCGCAAGTATTCCTGTTCGTCCGCATCCAGCTTGCGCACTACCTCGGTCTTTTGGCTTAGGGTCTCCTCCAGACTGCGCTGCTTGCCGGCCTTCTGCGTTACCAGAACCTCTATCTCAAGCTTTTGTTTCTCAATTTCGCCCAGCGTGACGGCAACCGCGTTCTGCATACGCTTTATACCGCTTACCAGGCTGTTGTCATATATAACCAAACGGTTAACATACTCTATACGGCTCACGAAGTCCGTAAAATTTTTCGCGCTGAAAAGAAGGTTTAAATAGCCCAGCTTGCCGTTTGTGTACATAAAACGGGCGCGGTTCTTAAACGCTTCGGTCTGTATATTCAGCAGGGTCTCCACATCATTAAGCTGCAATGTGGTGTTGGTAAGTTTTTGCTCTGTTTGCGCGAGGCTTTCGTTTATTACGTCCATGTCGGCTTCCACCACCGCCAGTTCCTGGTCCAGCAATTCCACTTCCGCTTGAATGGCTTTTTTCTGTTCCTGGGTGTCACTCAGGTTTTCCTGAATGGTCTTGGTGCTGTTTTGGTTATTGTTTAACTCGTCCTTAAGCTCGCTGTCGCTTTTGGCAAAGACAAGCTCCGTGAAACAACACATTGTAAAAAATAGTATCAGGCACAAAAGAACCTTCTTCAAAACTATCCCCTCATTTATTTTTTTATACGCGCAGATATTTGCGCATCGACGTAACGCTGCCGATTATACCAATACCCGCGCCTAAAATCAAGGTCAGCGGTATTAGAAGCGAGAATATTTCAAAAGTCGTCTTAAAATCAAACAACTCCTCTACCGAAATAAAATTGTCACGCAGCACGGCCAAAACATTCCGATAGCTAAGCCAGGAGAAAAACAGCGGCACGGCCGCGCCTATAAGCCCTATCAGCAGGCCCTCAATAATAAAGGGCCAGCGTATGAACCAATCTGTCGCGCCAACATACTTCATGATAGTTATTTCTGTTCTGCGGCTGTTTACCGTAATCTTAATCGTGTTTACGATAATAAGAACCGACAGCACAATCAGCCCTGCTATTACAATAACGCTTACCACGCGTATGCCGTTGTTTATTGTGGTTAACAGCCCCACATACTGCTCCTGATTGCCTATTTTTTCTACTCCACGGAACGCCAGACCCTTAAGCTCCTCAATAACCACGTCGCGGTAAGCCAGGTCGCCCGCTTCCAACTCAAAGGACCGCGGCAGAAAATTATCCGGCAGTCCGTCCAGAAGCGACGGGTCGGCGTCCATAGACTCAATAAAACGCTCTATGGCCATCTCGTGGGAGATGTATTTGACGGAATCCGCCTTAACATATGGGATATCCTGAATCCGTTTGTACAGTTCGTTTACCTGGTCGGCGTCCAGTTCGTCGCTTAAGTAAACCACTACGCTGAGCGACTGTTCCATCTGCTCCAGAAGGTAGTCGATATTAAGCGCTAGGCATAACGAAACCGCCAGTATAAACAAACAGGCGCTTACCGTCAAAATTGCCGCGACGGTCATCAGATGATTTCTAAAAAGATTTTTAAAGGCTTCGCTCACATAATACCGAACGCTGCTAATCCTCATCGTAGTAACCACCTTTTGCGAGATCTCTTATAACCGCGCCGTTTTTAAGGGTAATAACCCTTTTCTGCATTTCATCCACAAGTTCTTTGGCGTGGGTCGCCACAACAACGGTTGTACCCCTGTCGTTTATATCCTCCAGCAAGCCCATGATGTCCCACGCAGTGCCGGGGTCCAGGTTGCCCGTGGGTTCGTCCGCCAGTATTAAGGGCGGCCTGTTTACTATGGCGCGCGCCAGGGCCGCGCGCTGCTGTTCGCCGCCCGAAAGCTGGCTGGGGTATGACTTGGCCTTTTTCTGAAGCCCAACCTGCGCGAGAACAACCGGCACGCTTCGGCGTATGTCCCTGTTGGGCGCCTCCACCACACGCATGGCGAACGCCACGTTTTCGTATACCGTCTTGTTTGTCAGCAGCCTGAAATCCTGAAACACAACGCCTATCCGCCGTCTAAAATAAGGCATCTGATGTCTGGTCAGGTCTGAAAGGTTATCCCGTCCTATTTTAATCTGCCCGCTGGTCAGGTCAACCTCTTTCAACAGCAACCGTATCAGCGTGGATTTTCCCGAGCCAGTACTGCCCACAATAAAAACAAATTCTCCGCTTTGTATTGTAAGCGAAACATTGTCTATGCCCTTGACTCCATTATCATATAGCTTAGTGGCGTTGCTGATTAAAATCAAGTTAAATACTCCTCTCTCCCTGCCTTTTTTGTCAGAACAGAAGATTATCCTTAAAATTCATATACTTGCTGACCATAAGCGCGATTTTAAACACAATGGCGTCGTCAAACCTGCGCAGGTCCAGCCCCGTTATCTTTTGCAGCTTGTCAAGCCTGTACACAAGGGTATTCCTGTGAATATACAGCTGCCGCGAAGTTTCGGAAACATTAAGATTATTCTTAAAAAACTCGTTGGCGGTTATCAAAATTTCGTCGTCCAGCTGGGAAATATCCACATCGTGCAGTACTTCGTTCATAAACATCTTGCACAGGGGCGTGGGCAACTGATATATAAGCCGGCCTATCCCCAACTGCTGATAGTTTATGATATTCTGATCCGCGCCGAAAATTTCCCCTACTTCCAGCGCCATTGTCGCTTCCTTGTACGAATTGGAAACGTTTTTAAGGTCAAAGACCACCGAGCCTATACCGACCATGACCTTGCTCATGGCTTCCGCGCTTAGGGTGTCGTAAACCATACGGGCCGTGCGCTCTATGTCGTCCGTGGCGTCCTTGTCGCGCAGTTCCTTGACCAGGATTACGCTCTTGTCGTTAATAACCACGATAAAGTCCTTTGTCTTGGACGGAAACAGCTCGCGCAATATTTCCACAATATGCGCTTCCCTGTCTATTTCCGTCTGAATAAGGTACGCTATGCGTGGCACGTTGTTCTCAATGTGCAGCTTCTTAGCGCGGTTGTAGATATCCACAAGCAGCAAATTGTCAAGCAAAAGGTTCTTGATAAAGTTATCCTTGTCGTACCGCTCCTTGTACGCCACAATCAAGCTCTGGATTTGGAACGCGGCAATTTTCCCAATGCGGTAGGCGTCGTCATCCTCACCCTTTACAATAACAATATATTCGACCACACCGTTGTCGAATACCTTAAAATGATGATAGCCCAGTATAAACTGGCTTTCGGCCGGCGACGACACAAAACTTTCCATATACTCCGTCTGGTCTACCAGTTCCATGCCGTCAGTCGCCGCCACAACTTTCCCGTCGCGCTCAATTACCGATAATTCTCTGCAGGTTATATTCCTCAGACCATCTATGGTCGCCTGCAAAATTTGATTAGTTACCATACATTCAACACTCCTTTTATTATACTATTAGTGTATACCAAATTCATTAAAAAAAAAAGTGAAATATTAAAAAAATCATCAAGAAATGTACAAAATTTTTTGGGTTATGATATGACAAAAAAAGAGAAACCCGTTTGACAGGTTTCTCCTTTAGGTTTGCTTGCTCGTTTGTTTCAATCCACATTTGGCGGGAATCCAAATGACATTTGTAACGTCAAAAGGCTTAAGGCTTCGCTTTTGGCCGGGCCAAGTCCGGTGTAACGGAAACTTCACCGTTAAGAACCCACATCCGAGGCTAAGCGCTTATCCCTTAATAGATAAGAACGCTGATTTTGCGCCATTTCTGCATTTTAGCAAATCCAGTATCTAAGCCATTCTGCTTTATTCAGGGATAAGCTCTAAGTTCGGATGACCACTAACCATTTTAATATAGCAGCAAAGCGTCGAGCAAGCTCGACTATTATTGCAAGAGCTGGGCACCCTGCCACCCAAATTTTAAAAGACCCCTTAGGACGTGTTTGAAAACTAGATTCCGGCGCGAAATCGCAACAGTTTTATTCGAAATTTCGCGCTTTAAGGAATTTTCAAACACGCCTTAGTTTACAATAGTCAGTTCTGTAGCTTTATCCAAAATATGAATCCGGTTAGCGTCAAGAGCGATTCTTATTTTGTCGTGAGCCTTAGCGGTGGAACGCGGGTCAACCCGGGCGGTTACGTCGTGCCCTGCCACGGTCATATACAGGTAAACTTCCGCGCCAAGCATTTCGGTAACTTCCACATCGGCTTCCACAACAGTATCGGGAGAGGAGGCTATGAAAATTTCCTCGTCGTGCAAGTCTTCCGGCCGCACGCCCATGATAACTTCCTTGCCCTCGTAGCCCGCGTCAATAATAGCCTTGGCCTTGGGGTCCGGAAGCTTTACCCTGTAATCGCCGAAACACAGTAACACGGCGCTGCCTTCCTTGACAACCTTGGTGTCAATGAAGTTCATCTGCGGGGATCCGATAAAACCAGCCACAAACAGGTTGCACGGTTTGTGATAAAGGTTGCTTGGCGAATCCACCTGCTGAATAACGCCGTCCTTTAAAACAACTATGCGCGTGCCAAGAGTCATAGCCTCGGTCTGGTCGTGAGTAACATAGATAAATGTGGTTTGAAGCCTCTGATGCAGTTTGGAAATTTCGGTCCTCATCTGAACCCTTAATTTCGCGTCCAGGTTCGACAGAGGTTCGTCCATAAGGAAAACCTTGGGCTCGCGGACTATGGCGCGACCCATCGCGACGCGCTGACGCTGGCCGCCTGAAAGCGCCTTGGGCTTTCTGTCGAGTAGATGCTCGATATCCAGGATTTTAGCGGCTTCATGAACACGCCTTTCTATTTCCGGCTTGGGTGTCTTCCGCAGCTTAAGCCCGAAAGCCATGTTGTCATACACCGTCATGTGAGGATACAGAGCGTAATTCTGAAAAACCATCGCTATGTCGCGATCCTTAGGAGCAACGTCATTCATATGCCGGTCACCTATGTAAAGCTCACCTTCGGTGATCTCCTCAAGCCCGGCAATCATACGCAAAGTGGTAGACTTACCACAACCAGACGGCCCAACAAAAATAACAAACTCCTTATCGGCAATCTCCAAATTAAAATTAGTTACCGCGACAAAGCCGTTCGGGTATTTCTTGACAATATTTCTCAAACTTAACCCTGCCATTGTTATCCTCCTCAAAATAATTAATACACATTACATGCCATACATAATATAACATTCGGTATTTAAATGCTATAGCGCAAATCCACAAACATAATGTTACAATTTTGTTGCATTTGTATAATAACGCGATATATTGTTGTTTAGAAACCTTCACCTAAAACTTCTCTGACGTCAGCGACTATCAAAAATGCCTTTTTATCCGTTTCATGCACAATGTCCTTTATTTTTACAAGTTCTTTTGAAGAAACAACGCATAACAAAACATTTTTTGCCGCTTTAGTATACATTCCCGTACCCAAAAGCCCTGTTACACCCCTATTCATTTCAGACATAATTCTTTGTGAAATTTTATCATGCTCGTCTGAGATAATAAAGGCCGCCTTCGCAAAGGAAAGCCCTTCCAATACCACGTCAATCGTTTTTGCGCTGATAAACGCCGCCATTATGGCGTACATTGCCGATACGGCGCCGAACACAAAGAACCCTGCCAATATTACGGCTGTGTCTATTAAAAACATTATCCTTGAAACAGCCACATGCCGCGCGTATTTGTTGATAAGGGCCGCAATCATGTCCGTGCCCCCGGTTGTGGCAAGGCTTTTGAACACCAGGCCAAGCCCCACGCCGCTGATTACCCCGCCGAACACCGCGGCCAGAAGCGGCTCGTTTTCCATGGGCGGAATAAACTTCGCCGCGTACAGGGCGCCCGACAGGCCGGCTGTTGCCAGCAGCGTCTTAAGGAGACGCCGCGCGCCGAATATTTTAAACCCCACAGCGAACAGGGGGACGTTTAAAACCGTATTGGTAACCCAAAGGGGCACGGCGTGACCTGTCAGTTCTCCAAAACTGCGAACTATGATGGAAATGCCTGTAAAACCACCTATTACCATGTGGTTGGCGTCAAAGAACACTGTAATGGAAACAGCCAGTAACAGCACACCGGCCATTATAAGAACCAGATCGTAAAATATTTTATTCCGTTCCTTCATTTTTTCGCCATTCCCAGCTTAATAAAACTTTAAGCGCGAACACGGGAAGCACAAACATCCTGCCTATACGGGAAGGCTGGGTCAGCAGCCGGTAAAACCATTCCAGCCCCAGCCTGCGGAAACTCTCCGGCGCGCGGGCCGCCGTGCCGGCCAAAATATCCAGCGTCCCACCTATTGCGGCGCTTAACTTAACGGGAAGCTCCCTGTTGTCGTATATCCATTTCTCCTGTTTGGGGAATCCAAGCCCCACTAACAGTATATCCGGCATTTTGTTTTGTATGTCTATTAATATTTGCCTTTCCTCGCGCTGGTCGAAATATCCGTGATGAAATCCGCAGACTTTAGCGTTTTTGTACCTGCTTTCTATGTTGGCCGCGGCTTTTTCGCAGACCCCCGGCCTGCCGCCCAGCAGGTAAACCGACGCGGGGCAGGGCAGGGCCGCCAGGAGTTCCTGCACAAGGTCGCAACCCGCGACCCGCTCCTTTATTTTTACCCTGTTTAGCCTGCTTGCCAGCACGATTCCTATGCCGTCAGGCACTACAAGGTCCGCGGCGTAAAACACTTTCATAAATTCCTCGTCGCTCTGGGCCGCCATCACCATTTCCGGGTTCGGCGTAAGCAACACGCAATGCCTGTCGCCGCTTAAGATTTTTAATAAGCGCGCCAATGCCACGTTCCGGGTCACGTTGTCTACCGGCACGCCTAGTATATGCGTTTTCATTTATTTTACCCCTCGGGGAAGGTCAACAAATTTTGGCTTATTGACTGTCCCTTAATTTTTTGTTATGGTAGGTTCTTGTATTCTGCTATTATACCGTATTTTTAAGGAATTGCAATAAAGAACCCGACGAACAAGGGCGCTACGAAACTGCGTTTTCGCGAAGCGAAAATTCCGAAAAGGAGGACAAATACAATGAATTTAAGAGTTACAGCCGGGCGGTGGGCGTTTTTTTTACTGGCCGCGCTTATTACGGCCGGATGCGCCGCGCGGGATGCCCACGGCGCCTTATTCCCACCCGTGGCCGCGCGGGGCGCGGTCTCGGAGCCTGGACCCGAAACTGACGAACCAGCTGAGGCCGGGCTTTCAACTGACGAACCGGCGGATGAGAGCCTGTACCATACGATTAGTGAATATGGCGAACCCGAAGCTATAATCGACAACAGCGCCCCATTGCATTGTTACCTGCTTTATCCCAAAATCGGCATACCGGACATAGACAATGTAATCGCCGAATGGGCCAATAATATTTATAAAGACGCTAAAAAAGAAATGGCGGGGCTGCTGGCAAATGACTCTAAAATTGAAGGCGAGATTAACGTACAATACAACGCGTATCTTGTAGAAGACAGATATATCGGCCTGGAGGAAGTGGGCTTTTACAGCCATTCACACCTAGCGCATCCTATAGATTTCTTCAAAACCTTTAACATTGACCTGGAGGGCAAAAAGTTTATAGCGAATGACGAAATTTTAGACTTTTCGCGTCAGGCGGAAGTTCTCGGTCTGTTAGAGGGCAGGCTGCTGGAGCTTTTCCCTGACACGGCGGGCCAACTAGGCGATATGGACGGCAGCTGGCTTGAAAGCATTGTCTTAAACCATACTGGCGTTGACATCTTACTGACCCGGGGAATGTACCTGCCCTCATATCTTGGGTCGCTGAAAGTCCAGCTGACTTATGAGGAACTGGGCGGCGCGTTTATTCTGACAAGCGGGAAAGGTTCCGCGCCGGACCTGTCCGAAGGCGCGCTTTCTCCGGAAGACACCTTTGACCCCAACCGCCCTGCAGTGGCCTTAACCTTTGACGACGGCCCGAGCAGGTTTACGCCGCGGATTCTTGACCTGCTGGAAGAATACGGCGGCACAGCCACGTTCTGTGTAATAGGCAACAGGGTCAAGGGGTTTTCCGACGTGGTGCAACGCGCTGTGGCGCAGGGGTCGGAAGTAATCGGCCATTCATGGGACCACAAGCAGCTTACCAATCTTTCGGGCGAGAGCATAGAGTCTGAACTGGTCAGCACATATGACGCAATCCTTGAAACGGCCGGCACAGACCTGAAACTGTACAGAGCGCCCTATGGAGCGATTAACGCTAACGTAACGGCTGTTTCCAGGAAGCTGGGATTTTCCCTTGTGGGCTGGTCAGTAGACACCCGTGATTGGAAAACGAGGAACGCGGACGCGGTACATAAGGCGATTATGTCAAATAAGCTGGACGGCCAAATAATCCTGTGCCATGACGTATACGAATCCACTGTCAAGGCCATGGAACGCGTAATACCGGAGCTTGCCGCACAGGGGTACCAGATGATGACTGTCTCCAAACTCCTCGCTTTATCAGGCGCCCCCCTGGAGGCCGGAACAGTCTACAGGCACAGATGAGGCGATTATAGCCTTGGGTATTGCGCATTAGGCGCGAAGTTGAGGGGTAGGGAAATGTCAAAAGGTTAAGACCAACTGACGGCTCGTCGTTAGGGGCTCTGCCCCATAAACGCGAGCTTAAGGCTTGGAAAAGGTTAAAACCTTGGAACTCCGCCCCAAGGTTTTAAGGTTTTTCTTTTACCGCGGCATTATACGTAGTACTCGTCAATAGTCCGCGTCACTACCCGAGTCCATTCGAATAAATTCCACGGACGGTAGGAAACCGTGCTAATGTCCTTCAGTACAAATTCATAAGGGCATTTGTTGGCTAAACATGCCTCTATGGTTTCACGGGTTTCCCGGCGCACTTCTTCTTCGTTAAACTGTCCCGCCACAAGCGCCGGGTTGGGCTTGCGCGCGAAAACATACCGCCCGCCCATGGCCTCCGCGCTGGCTCGCACGTTTGCCCACGGGCTGACCCCTATTTTGCGCATGTTGGGTATCTTTTTAAGAATATCAATTTTGTTGTCCAGCGGCTCGCAGCAGCCATAATAGGATAACCCGCACCTGTCCATCAAGCGGCGCGAATATTGCAGCTCGAATTCCTCGTGCATGGCCGGCGACACCGAGCCGAATATCTGCGCCATGCCCCTGAACCATATGTTCTTAAACCGCGCGGCCCCGCCCTCATATCCGGGGCCGGGCAGTTCCTCCACATAGGGAGGCGTGCAGTGCAGCGATTGAATGTTGTAATCCAATAACTCCTGCGCCTCCATCTGCTCGTATTGGGATGTCATTATCTCGTTGTAACGCGCGATTGTTTTGTGCATAAACTCCGGACGCTCCGCCAGGTCAATCAAAATCGCCTCTACCCCGCGCAGCCGGCTGAGGTCGTCCCAAGGAGCGTAATAAACGCCGTGCCCCCGCAGTCTGACCGGCAGTATACCCTCAAGGACTTCCGCCGCCAGCGCCAGCCTGTGTTCGTCCTTGTCAGGCCGCGCGGTAATGGCGGGGATTCGCATCCCCGCCAGTTTTTCCTCTGTGTCCAGCTGATCCTCGTAGTGGTGCGATATAATAT
Source organism: Clostridiales bacterium (assembly GCA_031297485.1). Taxonomy (GTDB): domain Bacteria; phylum Bacillota; class Clostridia; order Lachnospirales; family JAISYE01; genus JAISYE01. Next base: position 1,684 of record JAISYE010000223.1, on the reverse strand, counting down.
GATTGCGCTGGTCAGCCGCCACAGTCGTTTCCCGTACCCTAAGGCCGCTGCCGGTGGAGTCATAGTCCTTGCTGACGTAATAGAAATCTTCCAGAACCATGTCGGCCTGCATGTGGCGCCACTGATACAGGGACCGCCGGAGGAACCGCTCCATCCCTCTCAATTCTTCGTTTTCACACCGCAAAGTCAGTTCATCGTCAAGGTTCATTTCATGCCAGGGTATTTCGTCTATCCATACTATGGGACGTTCGGGCTTAAGGCTGTTTATATTGCGCGCGCGCCCAATCCTCAAGCGGTTTGTCTCGTCAGCCGCCGATTCCGCGTAACGCTTCGCGAGCTCTCGTACAATCCGCACGTCCGTTTTAGCCGGCATATTGCTCAATCACTATTCCTTCTATAACAACGTCCTGCAGCGGCTTGCTCTTACCAAGCGTATCGTCTACCTCAACCTCCACCGCGGCTATTTTGTCAACAACATCCATACCCTCGATTACCTGCCCGAATACCGCGTACTGGGTGTCCAGGCTGGGGACGCCACCCTCGGCAATATATTTGTCTAGTATCACCTCGGGGAAAACTTCCCCTACAGCTAGGTCGTTACCAATCTCGTCCGTGCCTATTACAAGATTCAGTTCATTCTTGGTCTCCTCCATTGCCGTTCGCAGCTCGTCGCCAAGATCCGAATTCTGCACAATAAAGAACTGGCTGCCGTTGGAGTCGGGATCCTCTGTGCGCGCCATGCTTACCGCGCCGCGCAGGTGGTGCAGCGATATAGTGGCCTCGGTAGCAAAGCCCGCGTTCCATATACTTTCGCCGCCTTGGCCCGTACCCAGCGGGTCGCCGCCCTGTATCATAAAATCCTTTATTACACGGTGAAAAATTGTGCCGTTATAATAACCGTTCTTCGCGTGGGTTATAAAATTCTCCACAGCCAGCGGCGCTTGCTCTGGAAAAAAGCGCATTTTTATTACGCCCATGTTTGTTGTTAAAACGGCAATGTCTTCCCCGGGCTGTACTTCTGTCAGCTGGGGCAGTTCCGGTATATCCAGCACTTCCTTGTACCTCGCTTCCTCTGTGGCTTCAGGGGAGGCTGTCGCCTCCGCCTCCGGTGTCGGCGTTGGCGTCGGTTCCGGCGTTGGCTCCGGCGTCTTTTTTGCGCAGGAAGTCAACGCTAATACGGTAATGAGGCCTAACGCCACTTTTAATAATTTTTTCATAGTAAAATTCCCTTTCATCCGAAAATATTTGCTTCAATCCACATCTGGTGGAACCCAGATGACCATAATAGATTGATATTAAAGTTCAGTAGCATAATAGCATGGCAGCGCTAAAATTACAAGAAACAATTTGGAACCCACCCAAATTTTGAAAGGCCCGGATCTATTCAGAGGCGCAAGCTGCTTGTTCGTCGAATTCTTTAATGAGTACGCGCGAAGCGCAAAAAGAGTTCTGAGGCAGAACCCCATAAGCGCGAACTTAAGAAAAAACAACCAGTACCTTTTGTTAAAAAACCTGTACCCGCATCAAAAAACGCTGTACTCGCCGCCCTTAAGAAGGGGTCTGGGGATGAAATCCCCAGCGGGGTTTGGGGCAGAGCCCCATAAGCGCGAACTTAATAAAAAAATAAACAACCCCTTTTCTTAAAAAGGTTCTACCTGCGCCAAAAAACTCTGTACTCGCCGCC
>JAISYE010000222.1 GCA_031297485.1 Clostridiales bacterium | reverse complement strand
CCGCTTAACCTGTTGACATTGGCAGAATCATTTGTAGAATAGGAGAGAAACTATGTACCATGCTTGTGTAAAACGCGCCTTAGACCTGCTGGTGGCGCTGGCTGCAGCCGTGACCTTGCTGCCCCTTTGGGCGGTGGTGTCCGCGTGCGTGCTGGCGGAGTCGCCCGGCCCTGTTTTTTTCAAGCAGCAGCGGGTAGGCAAGAATAAAACCTGTTTTCAAATTCTAAAATTTCGGACCATGCGCGCCGATACCCCTCGGGACGTTCCCACACACTTGCTGGACAATCCCGAAAGGTATATTACGCGGGGCGGCGCTTTTCTGCGCAGGACCAGCCTTGACGAACTGCCTCAGCTGATAAATATAATAAAGGGCGAGATGTCCCTGGTAGGCCCCCGCCCGGCGCTGTGGAACCAGTATGACTTGGTGGCGGAACGCGATAAGTACGGCGCCAACGCCCTTGTGCCCGGTCTTACGGGCCTGGCGCAAATGCGCGGACGCGACGAGCTCCCCATAGCGCTTAAGGCGGCTTTCGACGGCGAGTACGCGCGGAAAATAAGCTTTGGCTTCGACCTGTTTATAATTTTCGCGACAGCGGTCAAGGTCCTTACAGGCGAAGGAATAAAGGAAGGTTCCAATGGGAAAAAAGATTATACTAACGGGTAAAACCGGATATATCGCTAAAGCGCTGGCCGGCTGGCTTAACGCGCGCGGGCTTCAGACGGAGCTTGTTTCCCTGCGCGCGGGTGTGCCGGAGGGCTTGGAGGCGGATGTAATAGTGCACGCGGCCGCCCTTGTCCATAAGGACGAACGAGAGTTTTCCGAACAGGATTACATGCGCGTAAACTGCGCGCTTACAGAGGAATTAGCGCGGCGCTGCACCGTCCGGCAGTTTATTTTCTTGAGTACAATGGCGGTGTACGGGTTAGAGGGCAAGGTAGGCAAGCCCCTGATAGTTGACAGAACCACGCCAGTAAACCCGCGCACGTTCTACGGCAAGAGCAAGCTGGCCGCCGAACAGGCGCTGCGCGCGGCCTTGCCGCCAGAGACAAAACTGGCCGTAATCCGCCCGCCAATGGTCTACGGTCCGGACTGCCCCGGCAATTACGCCAGGCTTAAGAAGCTGGCCGCCTGGCTGCCGGTCTTCCCCTATGTGGATAACAGCCGCAGCGTTCTGCATATAAATAATCTGTGCGCGCTTATACTAGCTATTATACAGGACCAGGCGGAAGGCATGTTCTTTCCCCAGGACAGCGAACCCTGCAATACTTCCCTGCTGTTTAAAAAACTGGCCCAGGAACAAGGCCGCAAAGTGCTGATGCCGCGCCTGCCCGCGCCGCTCTTCCGCGTCCCCTTAAGCGCCGCGAACAAACTATTTGGTAATTTGGTTTATGATAAAAACATTTCGTCGTTTTATTAAGGAGTTGTTTCTGTGGAGCAAAAAACAATAAAATCCGCCCTGCCCATATACTTGTGCGGCGCGAGTTTTTTAATCTACGCGCTTATATTTCCGTTTTATAGAATAACAGACTATATTATCGCGCTGTGCGTGTCAGCGGCGGTGTATTTAGCGGGAAAGAAGCTGGCGCGGGATAAGGTGACGGAAGTCCCTGTAACGGTAAAATTCGAGCGCACGGGCGTTAAGGACGCGGACGAACTGCTGGCCGGCGGCCGCGCGAATCTGGAAAAACTCAGCGGGTACAACGCGCGTATATCCGACCCGGAGATAACCGCGCGGCTAAACGAGCTTAGCGAAATCGGCGCGGACATATTCGCCTATGTGGCCAAGTGGCCGGAAAGCGCGCGCCAGGTGCGCACCTTTACGGAATATTACTTTCCGACACTGCTTAAACTGCTGGACACCTACGCGGACATAACCGAAAACAAGATACAAGGCCCGTCGGCAGACGCTAACCTTAAAAAAATAGGGGAAGTGCTGCCGCAGTTTGTCACAGCGTTTAAGAAGCAGCTGGACATATTGTATGAAAACAGGACCCTTGACACTGAGACTGACATTAGCGTGCTTCAGGGCGTGCTTAAAAAGGAAGGTCTATTATGAATCACAGAAAGGAATGGGGATAAGTATGGGACTGCTGTACAACCGCGCGGCGGCGTACCTGTTCGCGGCGCTTATGGTACTGACGGCAGTGGTGGCCGGCGGGGCCAAGTCGCTTAACGGGCTGCGCGGCGAGACGCTGGATGTGTTCTACATTGGGGAAGGCGACGGGCTGTCCATGCAAAACGATTTGACGGAACGGATAAATCAGGCTTCCGGTCTGGCGGCGCTGGCAAAACGCTGCGGCGCGGACAGTTCCGCCGTGGATGAGGTTTTAGCGGCTGCGGAAGAGCTTGGCGGCAGTGATAAAATCAGCGGAAAATACGCCGCGAACCTTAGATTGACCGAAGCCGCGGACAATTTATACAACACGCTGACGGCAATGAATTTAAGCGAGACTGACGCCCGTTCCGCCAGAAACCTTATTACAAATTTGGAAAGCCGCAATACCACTATCAACCGGACAGATTACAATGCGCGGGCGCTGGCGTATAACAAGCTGCTGCAGGGGTTCCCGGGCGGGCTGGTTTCCATGCTGCGCCTGGCGCCGCCCCTGGAATTGTTTGCGGAGGGAGATTCACAGAGAGGACTGTTCCTTATATGAGGTGTATAAGCAAGGTTATGTTATTTCTCGCGGTATTCTTCGCCGCCGTGACAAGCGTGCGGGCTGGCGCGTACCAGCCCTCGGAGTATTTCTACGCGAACGATTTTGCCAACGTCATGTCAGCCGAAACCATCGAGCGGATTGTGCTGGCTAATGACAGCTTGTATGAGCAGACTGGCGCGCAGATAGTAGTCGTCACGGTGGATTCCACCGGCGGCAGGCCGATGGAGCAATACGCGATGACGCTGTTCAACGATTGGGAAATAGGGTCCAAGGAGAAGGGTAATGGCGTGTTACTGCTGTTATCTATTGGAGACGACAATTATTGGGTTACGCAAGGCAAGGGTTTGGAGAATTCTTTAGACGCCGGCACTCTGGACGCCATATTATACGATTATTTGGAGGCGGATTTCGCTGACAAGGACTTTGACGCGGGTATCAGAAAGACCTTTGACGCGCTGCTGTCCAAGGTAAGCAAGATATACGGCGTATCAATAACAACGGGGAATGGCGGGACGACGGCGAACTCTGGCTTAACGGAGAACCGGACGGAAAGCGGAAGCGGAGGGTCAGGATTTATGGGGAACTTGATTTTAATACTGGTAATAATAATTTTGATTTTCGCGCTGACAAGCGGCTGGCGCCGGCGGCGGCGGACCGGATACTGGAGGCCCAGGGTGTTTTGGGGCCGGCGGCATCACAGCCCGCCTCCGCCCCCGCCAATGTTCGGCGGCGGGTTCTTCGGCGGCGGGGCGCCGCACCACCACGCGCCGCCTCCGCGCCACAATCACACACCGCTGCCCCGGCAAGGCGGCGGCGGCGCCACAAGGGGCGGCGGCGCGGGACGTAATTTCGGCGGCGGGTTCGGCGGCTTCGGCAAGCCCGGCGGCGGCGGGTTCGGCGGCGGTCTGGGCGGCGGCTTCGGCAAGCCCGGCGGCGG
>JAISYE010000221.1 GCA_031297485.1 Clostridiales bacterium | reverse complement strand
GAGCCTTTTCAAGAAAAATAGACGGTTTATTTTTTCCTTAAGTTCGCGCCTATGGGACAGTCCCCCTGCACTCGGGGCTGCCAGTAACCTCTCCGCCGAACGGTTTTATACAAATATTACAAGAAGCAGCTGCTATGCCTCTATCCGAAATTTTTAAAGACTAACAAAAATAAAAGAATATTACAAGATTTATACAGGCCATTGCTATATAGTAGCCACATATAGTAAAATGGATAAGGAGCTGTTAATATGGCAAAGCAAGTATTTACAAGCACTGCCTATCAAAACCTGGAAGATTTCATTTACGGCCAGGCAAAATATCCGGTAAAGCTGAAAAACGGCATGGAAATCGGTGGCGGAACGGTGTATCCTGAAATTAATTTTACACTTCCGCCAATGCTCATAACTCAGGAGACAATGCCGGAGGTTATAACTAACTATAAGGAGATTATAACAGGCGTCTGCGCCCGCGCCAACGAGCTGCACGCGCCGGGCTTTGTGGCGGAAATTGAGTTTTTGCCGCCTATGACCTTTAACCCAAAATGGGGCATAGAGGTTTGTAAAACCGTGGTGGACATAATTAAGGAAAACGAAGCCAAGAACGGCGTAAGGGGCGCTGTACGGGCGACGCCGGTTGACATCCGCGAAGGCAACGGTTTAACGCACATGTGGCGCGGCCGGCATTGGGATTCTATTTTTGAGACTTTTGAAGGCTGCGCCAAGGCCGGGGCGGAGTTCCTGGCCATAGAATCCGTGGGCGGGAAGGAAGTTCATGACGAGGCCATACTTTACTGCGACATTGCGAAGTCCATATTCGCATTATCGGTGCTGGGCTGCAGGGACATGAGCAAACTTTGGTCGGAAATTGTGTCTGTCGCGGACAAAACCGGAGCGGTGGCCTCAGGCGACACTGCCTGCGGCTTCGCTAACACGGCGATGGTTCTGGCTGACAAGCGCTATATTCCCAGCGTTTTCGCGGCGGTTGTGCGCGTAGTTTCGGCGGTGCGCAGCCTCGTGGCCGTAGAGTGCGGCGCGCGCGGCCCCCATAAGGATTGCGGGTACGAGGGCGTCTACGTAAAGGCCATAACAGGCACCCCTGTTTCAACAGAAGGCCGTACAGCCGCCTGCGCCCATCTTTCGCCTGTAGGAAACATCGCGGCTTGCGTCGCCGACCTTTGGAGCAACGAATCGGTACAGAATATCAAACTTTTGGGGGGAATGGCGCCTGTAATTTCCTTTGAACAGCTTGTTTACGACTGCCGCCTTATGAACGGGGCCTCAGCGCGCGGCAGTGAAGCCGCTCTGCTGTTAAGAGATATTCACGCGGACAGCGACAGCCCCCTGGACCCGCAGGCGTATGTTTTGCGGCCCGACGTGGTGCTGGAAATATCCAAGGAGCTTGTCCGCGTGGACGGCGACTACCCCAGAGCCAAGAAAGCCGCCCGCCTCGCCTTGGAGCATATTCAAAAGGCCCACGGCAGCGGCGGGCTGGCCCTTAACGATAAAGAATTGATGTGGCTTTCGAATCTCTCCGAAACAGTGGATGATTTGCCCTCTGACGTTGGCGCGTTCACCGAAAGCATGATCGGCGAATGCCAGAACCTGGACCTGAAAAAGTATGATATGTAAAGAGAATTAGGAGTCAATGTCAACGGATTAGGCGGGCGAACCAACGGACAAATCACCGTTAGGTTCGCCCCTGCAAGGGAGCGGCAAAAATTCTCCACACTCAATTCTATGCGCCGCCCCATATACGTATGTGACGACACGTTACATCAAAGGAGCTGAATCAATGATAATAGGCGCACAGTTGTACACTGTCAGGGAGTATACGCAAACGGCGGAAGGTCTGAACAGCGCGCTGGCGAAAGTGGCGGCGGCAGGCTATAGATGCGCGCAGTTGTCCGGCGCCGGACCTATAGAGCCGGCGGCCGTCAGAGCAATATTCGACCGGCACGGAATAGAAATAATCGTGACCCACACGAACCCTGACAGGATTTTAAATGAAACAGCCGACGTAATAAATGACCATAGAATATACGGCGCGCGTTATATAGGCATAGGTTCTATGCCGGAGAAATACCGCGGAAGTCTGGAGGGTGTAAAAAAGTTTGTGGAGGACTTTCGTCCGGCGGCCCGGGAAATCCGTGACGCGGGCATGTGCCTCACGTATCATAACCATAGTTTTGAGTTTGAAAAATCCGCTCTCACGAAAGGCCGGCACTACATGGACTACATACTGGAGGGCTTTGCCGACGACGAGCTGCAAATTCTGCCGGATGTGTACTGGCTGCAGTACGCGGGGTGCGACCCGGCGCAATGGCTTAATAAAGCCGCCGGGCGGTATGATCTTCTGCATTATAAGGATATGCTGCCCAGCAGCGCCCAACCGCAGGCCTGTCAGTTGATGACAGAAGTAATGGATGGTAATTTGAACTGGGACGCTATTTTCGCGGCCTCGGAAGCGGCAGGCGCGAAATACGCCTTTGTGGAGCAGGATGATTGCAACGGCAATGACCCGTTTGAATGTCTGGCGCGGAGTTTTGAGAATTTAAGCAAAGTATTCGGGAGGGCCAAGTGAACGACAAAGTACGGTTCGGAATAGCAGGGATAGGAAACATGGGCGGAGCGCACGCGGAGAATATACTGGGCGGCAAGGTAAAGAACGCGGAACTTGCGGCTGTGTGCGACATAAACCCTGACCGGCTGGCATGGGCGGAGGATTCATTAACCGGCGCCCGCCCAGCCGACAGTGTAAAAACCTTTGCCGACGCCGATGAAATGTACGGCAGCGGCTTAATTGACGCGGTCATAATCGCGACGCCGCACTACAGCCATCCGCCGCTTACAATAGCGGCGTTTAAGAAAGGCCTGCATGTTATGTGCGAAAAACCCGCGGGCGTCTACACCAAACAGGTGCGTGAAATGAATGCGGCGGCGGATATATACAAACGTGTGTTTGGAATGATGTTTAACCAGCGGACAGACCCCGCGTACATTAAGATACATGACATGGTAAGCGCGGGCGAGTTGGGGGAATTTAGGCGCGTAAACATAATAATTACGGACTGGTACAGGCCACAGTTTTATTATGATTCGGGCGACTGGCGCGGCACATGGGCGGGGGAGGGCGGCGGCGTACTGTTAAACCAGTGCCCCCATAACTTGGATTTGTGGCAGTGGATATGCGGGCTGCCCAAGAGTGTGACCGCGTTCTGCAAAAGCATGTGGCACAACATAGAGGTGGAGGATGACGTTACCGCCTATGCGGACTATGAAAACGGAGCGACAGGCGTGTTTGTGACCTCCACAGCCGACGCGCCGGGCACAAACCGTTTCGAAATATCCGGCACCCTGGGCAAATTGGTGTACGAGGGCGGGAAACTTACCCATCATAAGCTGTCCATAAACGAGCGCGAATTTAACCGCACAACCGATAAAGCCTTCGGCAGCCCGCCTTGTACTGTTTCGGAAATAAAAATAACCGGCGGTTATCCTCAGCATTGCGGAGTGCTGGAGAAGTTTGTTAATAAAATACTATACGGCGGCGAGCTGGTGGCGGACGGGCGCGAAGGTATACGCGGGCTGTTGCTTTCAAACGCCATACACCTGTCTTCATGGCTGGGCCGTACAGTTTCACTGCCAATTGACGAGGATTTGTTTTACGGCGAATTGCAGAAACGCGTAAAGAATTCTAAAATAAAGGCAGGCGTAAGGCAGTTTGTTACGAATGATATGAGCGCTACATTTTAGCGTGATTTTTTATACTCACACACGGAAACATCTTCGTCGGGCTTCGCCCGGCTATCGCTAAAAATCATTCCGTGTTTTCGTGTGTGAGCAACCAACAACCGGCGCGAAAAGCGCATTTCTTTTCGCGCCTTAAGGCGTGTTTGAAAATTTTTAAAAGCGCGAAATTTCGGATAAAACCGCTGCAATTTTGCGCTGGAATCTAGTTTTCAAACACGTCCTAGTATAACTGACAGGCGTTAGGACGCAATTGCGTCAGGAGGTGTCTTAAATCATGACTGTTACGGTAGAATCCATATACAATAGTATTATGTCGGAGATTCAGTCGCGCACAAGGATATCGCTGGATTCCTTTCTGAAGCGTAAAGTGGACGCGGCTGAGCCAGCAAAATCGGATGTTACGGCCCCGGAGGAGAGTTTTGATGAAGTCTTGCGAGGTTATCTTTCCGGCACAGAGGACGACCCTGTAATAAACGAGGCCATAGAGCTTGCGGCGCGGGAATACAACGTGAGTCCCAGCCTTATAAAGGCGGTTATACGGCAGGAAAGCGCCTTTAACCCAACCGCTGTTTCCTCGGCGGGCGCGATGGGGCTTATGCAGCTTATGCCCGGCACGGCGGATTCGCTGAACGTGGAGAATCCATTCGACATAAGCAGCAACATTGACGGCGGCACACAATATTTGAAAAAAATGCTGGCGCAATTCGGCGGCAATGAGACGCTGGCTCTGGCGGCCTACAACGCTGGTCCTGGCAGCGTGCTGAAGTATGGCGGCGTGCCGCCCTATGAGGAAACACAGGATTATATCCCCAAGGTTCTAAAATACAAAGAAAAATATTTGTTGGAAAGTTACGCGAAAAACAATAAGGCCGGCAAGGGCGGGACGCTGTAAAGCGCCCGCGGCCTCTGACTTGCCGCCTCGCAAAACGCCCGCCAATGATAGCCGAGCTTGCTCGGCACTTCGGAATTTTCGCTTCGCGAAAACGCGGCTTTGCGCCCAACGGACAAATCCTAACCAACGGACAGTTCACCGTTAGGAACTGTCCGTTGGTTAACTTGTTCGTCGGGTTCTTTATGGCGGGCGTTTTTGTGTAAGCTTGGGAGACGAGTAGGGGAGAAGTGTCTTCTCCCTATTGTACTACTGTATAACCAGTGTCGGCAATTGCCTGAACGATTTGCTCCGGCGTGGCTAAAGCAGGGTCATACTCCACCTGGGCTTGTTTCTTGCGTCTGCTGGCCTTTGCCTTCTTGATTCCCGGCAGTTTGCGTACAGCGTCCTGCACAGCGATTTCGCAATGTCCGCAGGACATCCCGTCTACTGTTAAAATGAGTTTTTCCATGATAATGCCCTCCTTATTTTTAACCGTTTCACATCTCAACTTATGATAGCATGACGGCCTTAAAGTTACAAGAAGCGATTGCGCCGCCGTATGACAGAATTTTGAAAGGTTCCTGAAATATCTCTTGACATACACATCATTATCATGTATTCTATAAGTGTTAGTTATAGCTAACTAATAATTTCAAGTATTGTGTATACTGCGAACGGGCACAAATTTCTGTTAGAGACGTGCGAACTGTGTTCGCCCGTCTGCATTAATATGCGAAAATAATTACATGGAGGGTGTTATTTGTGATGTTCCGCAATAGTCTTAAATGGCAGACGCTGTTTTTTAATGGGTCCGAACCAGAAAGAGATAAGGGGAATGATTTTATGAGTGTTGTAATTATCGGCGGGCATGACCGTATGGCCTGTCAATACAAGGATATCTGCAAAGAATATAAATGTAAGGCAAAGATTTACACCCAGCACAGCAGTAATTTGGCCTGCATGATCGGTCATCCGGATTTGATGATTCTCTTTACAAATCCGGTTTCCCATAAAATGATAAAAGTTGCGAAGCAGCACGCGACGCGAAGCAATATCGCGCTGGTGCAGTCCCATTCCGGGAGCGGCAGCGCACTGCGCAATATTTTAAAAGCCAACCTGGTTTTATAGGAATCTTTCAAGCCTTAGCACATCAGCGGCGACGTGGGACAACTGCCGCGTTGCCCACTGCTCCGCTGTCGAGTCCATCTTATTGTTTGCTATAGATTTGACACCCATTTAATGGTTAATACAGTTCCGCAGAAAAAGACGCACGCCTGTCAGGAAATAACGCCGCGAGATCAGAAAAACATACCCACCTTTTGCCGGTCATTGTTTTGATTTGACTGGCGGTCATTTTTGTCCCCAAAAAGCAGAGAATGTTTTTTGCTCTTAAGGCGTATTTGAAAATCCCGGCGTGTTTCATATTTGGGTTTAATCAGTAGACACATTTATTTCTAAGTGCATTAAAAAGCCTGTATTTATGCGGGGATTTAGCTGTTATGGAAAAATATGTGTCTACAACTTTTGAAACACGCCAAAATTCCTAAAAGCGCGAAATTTCGAATGAAACCACTGCAATGAAACCGGATGTTCCGGCCCCGCCGGATGTTCCGGCCCCGGTCGAGCCTGCTCGACACTTCGCGCTGCGTCGAGCAAGCTCGACTATCGGAATCTAGTTTTCAAATATGTCCTAGGCATTGATAAATCAACATTTCCAGGAAATTGACATATTTCTCCTGACTGCGGGCTATTTTCAGTCCAATGTCAACAGGTTAAGGATTTTCGAGCTATACTCGCGAACATTGAGATTTGCCACATTAAAGTCACCGCACTTCATGCACTTAAGAAGGGGTCTGCGCCGGGCAAGCTCGACCGGGGCCGGAACATCCGGTATCGGGGGCGAAGTCCCCAGCGGGGTTTGGGGCCTAACGATGGTTTGTTCGTTGGCCCCAAGGTTTTAGGTTTTCATGTTTGGCAAATGTATTCGTTTGTAAATATAACACGGGCGAACCTAACGGTGATTTGTCCGTTGGTTCGCCCGCTTAACCTGTTGACATTGATTTTCAGTCTATAGGGTCAATTTTTTCGCTGCCTGAAATTGTGCCGTTTTCCCTGCCTGCGGAATAACGGTTTTTAGCCTTTTGCAGTTCTTCGGCTATATTGGTTTTGGAGATAATTGTCGCCGCCGCTTTCAACATTTCGCCCTCGCTTGTGCCCGAGCCGTCATCCCCTGAGTCGACGCGCTTTTGGATTATTGCCGCGTAAACGTTGCCTGCCACTTGAACGATGCCGTAATTAGCCGCGGCGACAAGCGCCATCGCGCTAAGATTGCCGACAACCGGAATAAACGACAGCAGCGTTCCGCCGACGATGCTAAGAAGGTAACTGCTTGCGGACGCGATTATGTTGGAGACAATCGCTCCGGCAATGGAACGCAAAACAGCTTTTGAGAGCTTTATGCCGCAGACTGTATTTATACGATAGTACATCGACCATACAATCGGCACCATAGCCGCTCCGGCGATTGCCGCTCCGGCTCCGGGAAGCCATGACGCTCCCAAGCCCGCCGCGCCTCCGGCTAAAGCATGCTGCTCAATGACGGTTTCAACATCATGGGCTTTTTCTGCCCACTTGTTAGCCGCATACTTACTCGTAACGCTAAAAATTGACATTGTTATGTCCTCCATTTTCTAAGTTTGATTAATTTGCGGCTGAACAATACACAAAAAGCCTTTAACTATTCGTCAAAGAGTATTTTAACGAATAGTTGAACAATAAATTGTATAAATTATTCTGCGTTTTATAGTTTACAATGTGCAGATGGTACAAATTTGATTTATTGCTTGAAAAGTCGGCTGAAAATATGCTGCGGTCTTGAAAAAACTGCACAAGCTTTTGCGATGTGCCGGAAGAGGAGGAATTCAGCGGATTTACGGGCTTTGCGGAACTTTATTACATCTGTCGGGCGGCAAAATTATAATTTAAAAAGCCGTTCAACTATTCGTTAAAATACTCTTTAGCGAATAGTTTAAGGACGGCTTTTCGGCATATCTGCCCAAAAAATAACTCAAACATAAGCGTTTATCGTGTACAATAAACAATATGCTGGTGTAAAACCAAGCAAAGGAACGATATGCGAATTTATCCTGACAGCCTGTTTTAATCCACATCTGTTAAATTTCCATTTACTTCTTGCATAATACTGCTTTATTGTTTCAATCCACATCCGGGTGGGTACTGGATGACCCTAAATAGATTGCATATTAAGGCGTGTTTGAAAATTCCTTAGAACGCGAAATTTCGAATAAAACCGCCGCAATGATAGTCGAGCTTGCTCGACGCTTCGCGCTGGGATCTAGTTTTCAAACACGTCCTAGGGTTCGTCTTTATAATAACAGGATAGCGCTAAAAAAGCAAGTGCCGAACCCAGCAGAAATACACCCAATTTTTACCTGCCATTGATTTGGCTGAATTGGGAGGCGTTTTGGTCTCAAAAAAAAACACAGAAGGGGTTTTTGCCCCGCATACATTTAAAAATCAAGATTTCCAAAAAATTGATGCGTTTCTTCTGAATGTCGAACAACCCTGATCCACCCAAATTTTGAAAGACCCACTTTTCTAACTGGTGCCGATATAAACATTGTTTAATGCTTGTTTTTCAAAAATAATTTAAAATTTTTGTTTACGCTAAACCTAATATATGCTAATCTGTACTTGTGACCGAATACATTTCCATAACTAAGGCGTGTTTGAAAATTCCTTAAAGTGCGAAA
>JAISYE010000220.1 GCA_031297485.1 Clostridiales bacterium | reverse complement strand
TTTGCGTATATCTACCGCCACGGAACGGTTACGCTCCGCAATCCACTGCAAGGCGTCCGGCACCGTGAAAGCATCTGATTCGGATGCCTGCCAGGATTTGAAAAACAGTTCGGATGTTTCTCTCATTAGACAATCCTTCTTTAAAAAATAAGGTCTTCGTATATATTTTAAATGCACCTCAATTAGACACGAAAATAAAAAACAAAACTCAAAATAAGTTTTTCGTGAAGTAATGTACTTCATGAAATCCTCTTTAAAACTCAGACGGAATAAAGGTTTTAATGAAAGCAACAAAGGATTTTGACCAGCTTTTTGACGGCGAATAGAAAAATAATAGACCCTGTACTCCATTTTAAAGTATTACTATATCTCCACAAATCAGGGCCTATCTCTTTATTTCTCTATATTTTATTTTCGGATTTTGACTAGAATTTTGACGGCGAATAGAAAAAAATAGCGTTCAACCTCAATTATTTCGTAGAGGTGAACGCTTTTCTGAAGTCTCGCAAAGCCGCTGTTTATCACTATTGGAGCCTCATTGGTTATTACTGAATAATGAAAAAATTTCCTTTGACAATTCGCACGTTTGCAATTATTATAATCAAATAATGTTGATTTTTCGGCATTCTTAACACTTTCGCGAAGTACATTACTTCATGAAAATTCAGGTTGTTGTTTTTTATACAATGTCAACAGGTTAAGCAGGCGAACGCAGTTTGCCTGCCGTATAATGCCTGTCTGTATTAATGCGCAAAAAGAATTGCAACGTTGCCGGAGGTGGGCGAACACAGTTTTCCCCTATGATGTACGCCGGCATTAACGTGCAAACACGATTACAATGCTCCCTGAGTAGGATTGAACTGCATTCGCTCGCCCACATTTTCCACGCATCAATCTAACTGTCCGCATTATAATACCGTAACCCCTAAACCTTCAACAGCATCCGCCCCAGCATCACCCCGCTCATAGCCTGTGCCACAGCCATAGTCGCGGCGCGTCCGGAAGCAGCGCGGCCGTACTGATATACAAGGCCGTCCCAAGTACGTGGGCCGGCAATACCGTCGGGGGTAAGGGCGAATAATCTTTGAAACGCCAGTACAGCGGCTTGGGTTCCACTGCCGAATACCCCATCCACAGTGACCTTGGGAATGGATGGATACGCGTCCGCAATCGCGTTAATGTATTGCTGCAAGATACGGACATTGGCGCCTTGGGAACCCACACGCAGGGGCGCACCGGGATAAGGCGCGCCAGGCGCCGGCGGTGCTTGACCGGCGCTGTCCGAGGAATAGACTTCCGTTATTTTATTCCATGTAGCCGGTCCCACAATACCATCAGCAGCCAACGCAAATAATCTTTGAAAGGCTATAACAGCCGATTGGGTAACGCCTCCAAAAACCCCGTCCACAGCGGGCTTGGGAATAGACGGATAATAACCCGCAATCGCGCTTAAAAAAGTCTGTAAAAGCACAACATTCTCTCCGCGTGACCCCATCCTCAGGGGTGCGCCGGGATACGCCGGCTGCAGTCCGGGGGCCGGCGGCATCTTGGGCACGGAAGCCTCCACGCTGCGGTATACCTGATACAAGGCGGCCCAGGTGCTCGGTCCGACGACACCGTCCTGCGCAAGGTTAAAATTTTTTTGAAACGCCAGGACAGAATCCCGTGTAGCGATATCGAACAGGCTGTTGCGCAGTACTGCCGGCACATTAGCGTAAAATTCCGCGATAAAGTTCAAAATATATTGCAAGGACACCACATCACGCCCACGGTCGCCTTCCCGCAGCACAACGCCTGGCGGCGCGGCTCCCAGCCCAATCAGTTCCCCTTCGCTGTCCAGCTCGCCCAAATTAGCAACCGCGTTATAAACCGAGGAAATTTTATACCATGTAGACTTCCCTATAACACCGTCCGGCGTCAAGTCGAACACAGACTGAAACACGCGCACGGCTTCGGCGGTTTGCGCGCCAAATTTCCCGTCGGGTTTAGAGATAACGGGTATTAAGGGATAATTTACACGAATACGGTTCAGATTGTCTTGCATTTTTTTAACGTCCGCTCCGGACGCGCCGGTGTTCAGCGGGTTCCCTGGATAAGATTGCGGGATGTTTTGAATATTATTCGAAGTGACAATTTGAATGTCATTGGGGTAAAAACTCTTTAAAATCTCAATAGGCGCGCGGCCCTGCTCGGCCAGAGGCACAGTGCCCCACTGGGACAGGCCCGGGCACCTTACGGTCGTACCGTTGCAAAACGCTGAAAAAAACGGCTCCATATGCCCTGTTCTGCGAATATACTGGTTAAAGATTTCATCTACTATCTTGCTTATATTGTCAAAAACATTGCCGCCTTTTACAAAATATTGGTCATATGCTGTAGAATTCGTAATGTTAAAATTATACCCCTGACTTGGATACCATTCAGTATAAACCCTGTTAATGGCGAAACTTATTTGACAGTATATATTAGCGCGCAAGGCTGCGTCCGGCCATGTGGGGTAAAGTTCATGGGACGCGACATTCTTTATATAGTCGGTAAAATTTACGCGCAAATTTTCCGCCTCGGTATTGCTCGGCGACCCTAAATGCACAACAATGTAGGTTGGTATAATCACCTCGCGAAGCATCCTGGCGCGGCGCTGTTCTTCCGGCGGCCCATTCTGCTCCCATTCGCTTTGCGTAATTAAGGTGCTTGGCGGAATAATAAATTCCTGGTCCGCGCCGCTTAAGCCAGGAGGCGCGGCCTCCATGTTTACAGGCAAAACCGTAGTTTCGCCGTCGAATATCTGCACGTCCCGTACCGTTACCGCCCCGTAACCGTCCGCCCTCACATCCGTGTCGCATACAGAATACGGATACTGGTCCGATGGTTCCAGCCCTACGGACTTATCCGGCGCGAGAAGTTCCACCGTCTGCGTCAGCCCGCTGCTGTCCGAGGTTAAATTGTACAGTGTGCCCCCGTCCGTATTTTTTATGACTATACTGGCCCTCACGATAGGTACAGTTTCATATCCGGCGAAAACACGCACTCTTAAATATCCCAGTCCCACGTTGCGTTCTCCCTTCAAATTCTATATTAATATCTTATTTAAAAAGAAAATATTTGTTACAATAGGGAATGACGAATTAATTAAACGCCAAAGTATCTTATACTTTCGTCATTCCTAAGGCGTGTTTGAAAACTCCTTAAAACGCGAAATTTCGAATAAAACCGCTGCAATGATAGTCGAGCTTGCTCGACGCTTCGCGCTGGAATCCAATTTTCAAACACGCCCTAGGCATAAGGATAACATAAGGGAGGCTTTATCATGAATTTACGTGAAGTAACGGAACGCCGCGAGGAGCAGTATTTAAGCCCCTACGCGGCGCGGGCGGGAACCGCGCGGCGCAAAAGGCCCTGCGAGCAATGTGACATTCGCACGGATTTTCAGCGGGACCGGGACCGGATAACCCATTGCAAGGCTTTTCGCAGGCTAATGCACAAGACCCAGGTTTTTATCTCGCCGGAAGGCGACCATTTTCGCACGCGTCTGACCCATACTTTGGAAGTAGCGCAAATATCGCGCACAATCGCGCGGGCCTTGGCGCTTAACGAGGATTTAACCGAGGCCATAGCGCTGGGCCATGACCTTGGTCATACGCCTTTCGGCCACACGGGCGAGGACGCGCTTGACAAGATACTGCCAGGCGGGTTTAGGCACAACGAGCAGAGCATACGCGTAGTAGAACAAATAGAAAACAGCGGCAAGGGGTTGAACCTCACCATTGAGGTGCTGGACGGCATATTAAACCACCGTTCCGTATGCACTCCCGGAACGCTTGAAGGCAAGATAGTGCAGGTTTCGGACAAGATAGCCTACATTAACCATGACATAGACGATGCCATACGCGGGGGCCTGCTTAAGCCGGAGGCGCTGCCCGGCGGGTGTGTACGGGCGCTGGGCAGCACCAGCCGCGGGCGCATTGATTTTTTAATACGAAACATTATAAAAAACAGCGCCGGCGTAAATGACATCCGATTGGACAAAGAGGCGGAAACCGCCATGTTAGCCTTACGGGAATTTTTGCAAAATAATGTTTACGGCAGTCATTTGCAGATGAAGGAACGAAATAAAATCACACACATGTTCTCGGAGCTGCACGGGTATTTTTCAAAACACGCGAAGGAACTGCCCGAGGAATTCGCGGGGATGCTGCTAAACGGCCAGAGTGCCGAACGGGTCGCCGGCGACTACATCGCCTGCATGACAGACAGGTACGCCCTGAGAATTTACAACAAAATTTTCGTACCGTCAGCCTGGGAGGTACTATAAAATTTTCTTAAAAGAAATATTCCTCCAGCGCGGCGCATAGGGCGTGATACAACGGCAGGGTCAGCTCTTGAATTTCGGCGGTGTCTCCGGAGGGGAGGCGCACGCAGCAGGCGCACTCTGCCGCAAGCTGCCCGCCCCCCGCGCCCGTAATGCCGACGCTGGCGACGCCCTTCACGTTCGCTACGCGTACCGCGTTAAGTATGTTGCCCGAATTGCCGGATGTGCTAAGGGCCAGCAGAACATCGCCCTGCCGCCCGTAACCGTGTACTTGCTGGGCAAAGGCCATGTCCGCCGCCACATCGTTGCAAAACGCAGTGAAAAGCGCGCTGTGAGCGCTTAACGCCACAGCCGGCAGCGCGCCCTGCAAATGACGCGCAAGATATTCCCCTTCTAGGGGATAGCGCGCCGCAAACCTGCCGCAAACCGCCGCCTCAAGGGGCCGGGGCCGCTTAAACCCCTTCATCAGCTCGCCTACAATGTGTTCCGCGTCCGACGCGCTGCCGCCGTTGCCGCACACAAGCAGCGTCCCCCCTTTGGCAAAGGCGCTCTCCATTATCTCATAGGCCTTGTGTATGTTCTCCGTCTGGGGCTTAAGCTCCGGGTGTTTCTCCAGTAATCTTCCTAAATAATCAATCATGCCGGTCCTTCCTTTACATCTCCGCCACTGCCAATGTGGCATAATCGCCCAGGGCCTCGCCTAATTGCGCCGGAACAATCCTGCAAACCGCTCTGTTCTTGTTAAGCGCCTCGGCTTCGATAACACTCTTCATCCCATCCAAAAATAAATCGCCGCACCGCGCGAATATACTGCCCATTACAATAATCTCCGGGTTAAGAATATCTATTAAAATAGAAAGTCCCCTTCCCAGCTGCCGGCTGCTTATCTTAAACACCTCCAGGGCGGCGGGGTCGTTCTTATAGGCGGCTTCCGCCAGCATTTTTACATTAACGCCAGCCAAGGCCTCTACATTCGGACACCAACTGGGCGGCCTGCCAACCTGCAAGCGCTGCCGAGCCACGCTCCGGGCCAAATCCGCGATGCCACCGCCGGAACAAAACCCCTCGAAGGACCCCGCCTTGCCAAACCCCACAGGGCCATATTCCTCCAGGCGCATATGGCCTACCTCACCGGCCATGTCGTTAGTGCCCGAATACAGCTTGCCGTCCAAGATAAGCCCTGCCCCCATGCCTGTTCCAAAGGTCAGGAATATCACATTCTCACAGCCTTGCGCCGCGCCGTACTTCCATTCCGCCAGGGCGCAGGCGTTGGCGTCGTTTTGCAGGCGCGCCTCCACTTTGTACATATCACCCAGTATTCGCGTAATAGGAATGTCGTCCCATCCGATTAAATTCGGCGGGCTTTGAATAACCCCACGCTTGCTGTCCAGCGGACCGCCGCAGCTTATGCCTATCCTTTTTATGTCCTCCGGGCTTAGGACATAAGCTGCCAGAAGTTCGTCTATTATATCTCTCAGGCGGTTAAGCGTATGGTCCACGCCTTTCTCCGTTTCCGTCGGAAAGGCGCGCCTTTCCGCGATTTCCGCCGCGAATGGTCCCATACGCCAGAGTATTACGGCGCACTTTGTTCCCCCCAGGTCTATTCCTACAATATATTTCCAAGCCATAAAGTACCTCCTTCTCACAAAAAACCGTGAGACGCCCCCACGGTTTTTTGCTTTGGAATGACGAAATTATACTCGCGAACAAATACATTTGCCAAAGGCCTAAAACCTTGGGACTTTGTCCCATAAGCGCGAACTTAAGAAAAAAATAACCAGTCCATTTTCTTGAAAAGACTGTACCTGCATCAAAAGCGCTACGTCGAGCAAGCTCGACTATCGGGGATGAATCCCCAGCGGGGTTTGGGGCCAACGAACAAACCATCGTTAGGCCCCTAAGGGTGAACTGTCCGTTGGTCTTAATCTTTTGACCCTTCCCAAGCCTTAATCTCGCGCCAATGGGACTTCGCCCCCAGACCCCGTCTCTTGCGCGTGGGGCGCGGTGGTTCTAAAGCGGTAAATCTCAACGTTCTTGAGTATATAAGATACCGAACTTTTTCGGAAATGCGTTGAAGTACTCGCATTCCCTGAAAAAGTTCGGCTGTTTGGGACATGTTTGAAAACTGGATGCCAGCGCGAAGCGTCGAGCAAGCTCGACTATCATTGCAGCGGTTTTATTCGAAATTTCGCGCTTTTAGGAATTTTCAAACATGCCTTAATTATTCGTCATTCCTTTATCACAAGCTAAATTCTCGTGTGCACTACTTGGTCTAGTCTGGCCGATTCCTTCATCGCTTCCAGCAGTTTCATTACGCGAAGCATTTCCGCATGCTTTACAATAAGCTGCGCTTCACCGGCCATTGCGGAAAGAAAATTCCGGTAAAAATCACACACGTCGGACTCTATACGTGGCAAGGGATAATTCTTTATTGTTTCTTCGGTCCGCGGGGCCATAGTCTTAGTCAACCCGGCGGCAGTGGCCACGGGCACGGCGTCGCGTTTGTGCCAGTCGGAAACCATCACGGTCTTGCCGTTAAGCTCCCAGTCCTCAATAACCGTGGTGCCGTTCCGCCCCTGCATGTACCAGCGGGGCATTGAGACAAAATTGCTGGTGCCGACCTCCACAAGGGCAGTCAAGCCGCTTCCAAACGTAATAACCGTCTTAAAGCCGTCGTCAACCTCGTCGTTTGTGACATGGGTTACACCGCACCAAGTGGAAACTACTGGCTCGTCAGTTAAAAGGAGCACCTGGTCGATGAGATGAACACCCCAGTCCAGAATCATTCCACCGCCGTGCGCGATCTCGTTGCGCCAGTCGCTGGGCACTCCTCGGGAACCGTGCACACGGGACTCTATGTTAAACACGCCGCCCAGTTCGTCATCCTTGAAAATCTTCTTTATTATAAGGTAGTCCTCGTCCCACCTGCGGTTCTGGTGGGAGCAGAAAAGCCGCCCGCAGCGCCGGCTGGCGTCAATCATAGTCTGCAGCTCGGCGAGAGAGAGTGCCACGGGTTTTTCACAGATAACATGCTTGCCCGCGGCCAGTGCCTCTACCACCAGCGGCAGATGCGTGTCGTTTGGGGTGGCGATTGTCACAAAATTTACGTCTTTGTCGGACAGCAGCGCCTCAAGGGATGGGTACGCCCGCACGCCCTCAGCCTCGGCGGCCGCGTTACGCTCCGGCAGAATGTCGTACACACCAGCCACCTTTATTTCAGGCAGCGTAAGGAGTTTCCTGACATGCCAGCCGCCCATGCCACCGTATCCTATTAAAGCCCAATTATACATAAAACCCTCCTGGGAATGTCAAAACTGTGGCAAATATTGCTCATTAGCCGCGAACATTTCATCCACCATATCCGAGATTTCCTGCATGGAGCACACTGCGGCAGTCAGCGGGTCATTCAGAATTGCCTGGAAAATTTTACGCTTGTCGCCGGTTAAATGGCCTTCCACGGCTTGTTCCTCTATTTGCGCGCTAAGGCTTACAAGGGCCGCCAGATGTTTCGGCAGCGGGCCTGCGTGTACCGGTAAAAGCCCTTCCTTGCAGGCGAAAACAGGCACTTCCACGCAACAGCCCCAGGGTAGGTTGTCTATAAGCCCAAAGTTGCGCACATTGCCGTTAAACTGGAAGGTGGCGTTGTCACCAAAGCAGGCGTTAAAGATATACGCGGCGTATTCGTGGCCGCGGTCAATGTCCACGGTTTCCTGATCCAGATATTTCTTAATTTCGTCCTTCCAGGTATCGGCGGCGCGCAGATATTCATTAAGGATGTAGGCGTAGACGCCGGGGTTCCAGCCTGTGCCGGGCAGGCAGTATTTTTCAATAAGGTCTTGCCGTTTGCGGAACCAGGGGTTATATTCGGAATTATGCCCAGAGGATTCGGTTACGTAATAATCCAGATGCTTGAACATCTCGTTGCGCACTATTTCCTCATTATATATCTCCGGCTTCTCTAACGCCTGGCGGATTAGCGGGTAGGCATCCCTGCCGTTTACTTTGTACTCCAAGTAAAACGCCTGATGGTTTATACCCGCGCAAAGGTAGGTAACCTCCTTTTCATAATCCGCGCCAATCCAGCGGGCGAGCATCCGCGCCGTGCCCTGGACGCTGTGGCATAGCCCGGTCACGCTAAGCCGCGTTTCGGACTGAAGCACCCTGCACAGCATGGCCATCGGGTTAGTATAGTTCAGCACAATGGCGTCAGGTGCATATTTTTCAATGTCACGGCAAATATCCATCATTTCCGGGGCAGTGCGCAAGAACCGGAATATGCCGGACGGCCCGCGGGTATCCCCTACGTTTATGTCTACGTTGTACTTCTTAGGAATTTCAATATCCGAGCGGAAAATTTGCACGCCGCCGGCTAAGATGGTTATAACAACGCCGTCAGCGCCTTCCAGCGCCTTCGCCCTGTCTGTTGTGGCCGTTACGGCGGCGGCGTACTTACCCTGGGCGATTATCTTTTTTACCGCCTGCGTGATGTACGCCAGCCGTTCCTCATCAATGTCCATCAAGGCGATTTCGCTGTCGCTGAACGCCGGAAACGTAAGGATATCCTTGACTAATGTACGCGTAAAGCCAAAACTTCCCGCGCCTATAAAGGCTAATTTTTTCATAGAATTGGTTCCTCCGTTTGGGTTGGTTATTAATTTGTTAATAATACTTGACGCGTTACGTATAATGCGTTATAATTAGGTTAGATTACATAAGGGAATGTGCGACCGTTCCCCTATGGTGCTACCGCTTCAAAGGCGGCAGATTAGCCGATTTGATAAAGCAAAAAAATAACCGGCGTATCCCTAACG
Source organism: Clostridiales bacterium (assembly GCA_031297485.1). Classification (GTDB taxonomy): domain Bacteria; phylum Bacillota; class Clostridia; order Lachnospirales; family JAISYE01; genus JAISYE01. The sequence goes on along the minus strand of JAISYE010000220.1, from coordinate 17,780 downwards.
AGAAACGGGCCGGTTATTTTTTGCGTTCTTATATGTCAAAAAAGCAATTATGATTAAAATTGCCGTTTCGATAACGTAAATCGTCTCGAATAATGACATAACTCCCACTCCTTTCATTGGATAATCTTTTCTCCTTGAATAAGGAGCGGGTCACGCAAATCATAGGCAACACCTCCTTGGCAATAAACTACCAACGGCCCTCCTTCCCGGAGGCCAGCCCTTTGACCGCCCTTTCCGCTGCACAAATTTATTATAGCCTGCCCAGCTCAAAATTGCAATGGCTTAACTTCCCAGACGAAGCTTCTGACCTGTAATCAACTTTCACGGAGTACAATTGCTGCTTCGTCCGCCATGCGGTCAGTATCGTAGTTGTCGTCAACCAAAATGCATTTAAGACCATGCTGCTGACACATCGCTTCATTATGGGCGTTTGCGGCCTTCATATCGTCGACAGTATAATCGCTTGAAGCAATGCGTTTCTCAATAACGCTTTCATTGGCGCAAATGTCCTCGGAGTGTTCGTCAATATAGCGGGCGGTAAACGCCAAGCAAATATACTGGATTTCGCGCAGATAGCCTTCCGTGAACGAATCCGCAAAGTCAAACGGGATATAACAACCCTCAACAATGAGATTCTGCTTGTTTTCAATGTTTGTCTTTATCATTTCGCGGACAATAGGCCATAAGTATTCAGTAAGTTCTTTGTCGCCGCTTGTTGGAATAAGGTCGGTTTGATTTGACCGAATAAGCCCCATTTTCAGGTGGTCGATAGAAAGATACGGATAGCCAAGCCGTTCAAGCAGCTTTTGCGCTAACAGCGTCTTGCCTGTATGCGTATCGCCCGCTATAAGGATAATCACATCCGCTTCCTCACTTTCGGCTTGATTAGGTCGTAGCTGTTCCCGATCTGCCGTTTCAATTCCTCGTCCGGCACGTCAGAGCCGACGGTCGCCGTGTTCCAATGCTCATGATTCATGTGGTAGCCCTGCAACACGCCCTCGAAAGCCTGCCGCAGGAAGTCCGCTTCGAGCGGATCGCATTTCAGGTTGACGCGAAGCTTGCCGTTCCGCTCATAAATCAGCGCGAAGGACTTCTTGTTTGTCCTGTGGCGCATCACCGTCCATGCGCCGGGGTCGGCGATGTCATCAAACGGGTAGTCCTCGTAGGCGGCGGGGAATGTCAGGCAGTAGTCGATGATTTCCTGTCGTGTCATAGACTGCGCCTCCCATCGAATACATACCAACAGATGTTGTCCCTAAGCCTCTGGTCGCCAAGCACCAGTTCACGGATATCGTCGGGTAGTCTGCCGCGCTGCCATTCGCATTCGGCAGCCCTCGCCGCTTCTCGGTCGGGCTTTGGTACGGATTCCATTCTGGCGCGTATTGCGTAAGCCGACGCTCCCAGTTCGTGCGCCGCAACATGAGCCACAACCGCCGCTTGCCCCGCCGAGAGTGCCGCCATCCTCGCGGCTTCCGACACCCCAGTCAATTCCCGTGCCGCGTTTTGTGACGCGCCCGCCACTTCCTTTGACTGAGTAACCTTGATTTCACCGTTTGCCCAAGCGCGGATGGTTTCTATCGCAAGGCGCGGTCTGTTGTCTGTAGGGCGTATAGCTTCAAATATTGGCAGGACGTGTTCGGCGCATTCAGCCGCCCATAGAGCCAGCAGACGATGAGTATCGTCTGACATCATACCGCCCCTGCGGATTAGGATGAACCGCTTGTCGCGGATTTTTGGCAGAATCATAAGACTACCTCCTCAATGCCTTATTCCTCCGTAATGGCGTCTTCTTCAAATATTCTGTCCAGTTCGGCATTTGAAGTCACACCGCGTACTTTGCTTCTAACACTTAGGATTGACGAAAGTATAAGTTACCAAACTTTTTCAGAAATGCGTTGAAGCGTTCGCATTTTCGTCGGGCTTCACCCGACTATCCCTGTGAAAAAGTTTGGCGTTTAATTAATTCGTCATTCCTCAGGACGTATTTGAAAACTGGAGCCCAGCGCGAAATTGCGGCGGTTTCATTCGAAATTTCGCGCTAGGAATTTTCAAACACGCCGTAGGGGACGATGGCAATCGTCCTCTACGCAGACCCCTTCTTGCGCTTCGCGCGCGCTCAAATAAATAAGCCTCGCACCTCTGGATACCCCGCTTTTTTAACCACTTCACCTCGTTATCATATACAGCAGCGCGTTGACAATCGCGGCGGCGACATTGCTCCCGCCTTTTCGCCCACGCGCCACGATGTATGGCACGTCCAGTTCCATTATTAATTCTTTAGACCGCACGACATTCACAAATCCGACGGGCACGCCAATTATCAGCGACGGCGTGACGCGCTTTTGTTGTATAAGTTCCCGCAAACGCAAGAGTGCGGTCGGCGCGTTGCCGCAAGCTATAACCGGCTTTCCCGCCAGTTCGGCCGCCTTTTCCATCGAAACTTCGGCGCGTGTGCAGCCTCTCTCTTTCGCCGTTAGCATCACGTCCTCCTCGGCCATAAAACACAGCACATCAATGCCGAGTTTTTCACACGCCGCCTTGCTGATTCCCGCTTTAGCCATGTTGCTGTCCGTCACGATTTTCTCGCCGCGCCTTAACGCGTCAAGCGCATGGTCAACTACATTAGGAGAGAAGCATAGGTTTTCAACGTAATCGAAGTCGGCGGCCGTGTGAATGACGCGCTTGACTATCGGCGCGAGTTGGGGGTCCAGCGGAGTTTTCAGTTCGCTTTCGATTATCTCAAAGCTGCGGCGTTCAATCTCTTCTGGTACAAGTCTCTCAATGTTCATATTCCAACATCCAAAATTTCATAAATTAGTTTCATATCAAGGGCGTTTCTTACACCGTCCGCGAGTAAATTGTACTGCTGTTCCTTGTAGGCGGCAAACTCCGGCGTGTCAAACAAACCGTGCTTGTATGTTCCCGAAACATTGCCCTGTGTGAACTCGTCGTAAGTCGATACGCCGTTGTGAATTTCATAGCCGTCGTTACTGTGTTTCCGCGTTTTCTCCCCGCGAAAGACAGTCTTTATGGGCAGTAAACCAAGCCCCGCAACGGTTCCGCCGCCTTCGATACATTCGGGGTCGGATATGTTCTTGCCGAGCATTTGATACCCGCCGCAAATACCGAGAATTTTAACGCCGCGCCCTGCCAGCCGAATTACCTCGTCCGCAAGTCCGCTGCCGCGCAGCCATTCCAAATCGGCGATGGTGTTTTTCGTCCCCGGTAATATCACCATATCAGGCTCTCCGAGTTCGGACAGTTTGGACACATACCGCACCGATTTAAGCGGGGTAAAGTCGGAAAAATTCGAGATTTTCGGTAAGCGGATTACGGCAATATTCCCATGTTTGCTGTTGAATCTATCCGATAAACTGTCCTCGTCGTCAATGTCAACATTTAGATACGGCACAACGCCCGCGATGGGTTTTCCAGTCAGCGTTTCGAGCATTTTTACACCGTCGCCGAACAGCGTAACATCACCGCGAAACTTGTTGACGATTAACGCTTTAATCATATCCTGTTCGCTTTCTTCAAGCAGTTTAACCGTGCCGAACAACTGGGCGAACACGCCGCCCCTGTCAATATCGCCAACTAGCAAAACTGGAGATTTTACGAGCTTCGCGACGCCCATATTAACAATATCGTCAGACTTCAAGTTTAACTCCGCCGGACTGCCCGCGCCCTCAATTACGATTATGTCAAACTCGTCGGCAAGGGAGTTATACGCACTCATTATGTCGGGGATAAGCGATCTCTTGATTTTGAAATAATCCCGCGCCGACATATTGCCGCGCGCTTCGCCATTCACAATCACTTGCGAGCCGGCGTCCGTTACGGGTTTGAGCAGAACCGGGTTCATCCGCGCACTCGGCGTAACACCCGCCGCCTCTGCTTGCACGACTTGCGCCCGCCCCATTTCAAGCCCTTCTTCGGTGACGTAGGAGTTTAACGCCATATTCTGCGACTTAAACGGCGCGGTTTTATAACCGTCCTGTTTAAAAATTCGGCACAGCGCGGCGCAGATTATGCTCTTTCCCGCGTTGCTCATCGTGCCTTGAACCATTATCCCCCGAGCCTTCATAGCACCTCTCCAATCGCTTTAAGCAGAACTAGGTTTTCCTCGCGGGTTTTCAATCCGATACGGATATATTTGTTGTCAAGCCCCGTAAAGTTCTCACAGCTGCGCGTGAATATTCCGCGCTGTTTCAGTTTTTCGCGCAATGGCCGCTCACTCTTTATCAATAGAATATTACAGTCGCTCGGCGTGACTGATAAACCAAGGCTGGTCAGTTCCGCCGTCATAAACTCCCGCTCTGTTTCAAGAATTTCAAGCGTTTTTTCAAGCCAGTCTTTTTCCGACAGCGCGGCAATCCCCGCGCTTTGCGCTATGCCGGACACGTTCCAGGCCGGCAGATATTCTTTTATCCGCACAAGCAAATCCGTATCGGCAGAGCATAAATATCCAAGCCGCAAACCCGCCATACCGTATATTTTCGTAAACGCCCGCAGCACAAGAATATTCGGACGCTCTTTAAGTTTAGGCAGCATAGTTTCGCCGCGGGAAAACTCTATAAAACATTCGTCAATGAGCAGTAAATTTTCGGTATCCGGAATATCTGCCAACTGCCCCGTGGGATTATTCGGATTGCATATACACATAATATCCGCTCCGCCGCCTTTGTGGAGTTCGGCACACCGTTCATATTCCGAAAAGGTTGGCTGTTTTATGTGAGCCGCTTTCGGTTTCAGCGCGGCGCAAACTGACATAATTAACTCACTCGCGCCGTTTCCGCAAAGAAACATATCTGGCGGAATGCCGTGATGTTTCGCAAGCGCAAACCGCAGCTTTTTACAATCCGGGTCGGGATAACTATAATCCGCAAATTCGCGGACAGCGCGTTTCACGCTTTCAGGCGTTCCCAGCGGGTTTGTGTTGACGGAAAAATCAAGAGCGTAATTAGCGTTCCCGCCGTGTTCATAACGCAACAAGCAGCACGCCCCCTCTCGCTATCAGCGCGGCAATCAACATCAGAAACGCTGTTTTATAAAGCAATTTATGCGCCCGGCGAATGTCTTGCGGTTCAATCGGGCGCGTAGCGTCGCCGATAGGTTCGTATTTGCCGATTTGTATACCCAACGCGCCGGCGCAAGCGGATTCCGGCTGCGCCGAGTTAGGGCTTGGGTGCTTGAATCTGTCACGACGCCAGACTTTTAAACCCTTACCTCCGCTGACTGTAATCATCAGCAGGGCCGTAAACCTAGAGGGGATAAAGTTCAAAACGTCGTCTAATTTTGCGGCACACCGCCCGAAGTCAATATACTTCTCGTTTTTGTAGCCAATCATCGAATCCATAGTGTTCACGGCTTTATAAAAATACCCCAACGCCGCCCCGCCGAATATCGTATAAAACAGCGGCGCGACTACGGCGTCGGAGGCGTTTTCCGCGACGGTTTCCACAGCGGCGCGTGTGATACCCGCTTCGTCAAGTTTTGTTACGTCGCGCCCGACTATCCAGGACAGCCATTTACGCGCCTGTTCGATGTCCTTTGCGGCGAGTGATTTATACACTTTGTCGCTTTCGACGCGCAGACTTTTCGTGGCGGTCAGCTGCCAAAGGAGCAGCGTTTCAAGGGCAAAATACAGCCACGGCGAGAGTTTATACGCAAAGAACAATAGAGCGGCGGGTACGCACAGCCAAGCCGCGCACATAATTATTACAAGCGCCGTGCCGCCGTTACGTTTGTTTTTAAGCGGATACAGCGGTTTTTCCAAGCCCGAAATCATAGCGCCCATAAGGCGCACTATATGCGGAAAACCATGAGGGTCGCCGATGATTAAATCGATCACAAACCCCGCAATCAGAGCGAAGAACGCGTATATCAAGAGCAAGTTATCACCCCGTTTTCATAGTCGCAGAGAATAAATTCGCCGTTATTGATATGCCATTCATAAAATCCGCGTTTCGGCGCGGCAAACCGCTCCAATATTGCCATAACGCACCCGCCGTGCAGTATAAACGCCGTTGTGCCGGAAAGGCCCGCGCTAAGGAAAGACGCGCACACGCGGGCTTTGAAAGCCGTTACGTTCTCGCCGTTCGGTATAGGTGTTTCGCAATTCGCGCCTACCCAAGCGCGGTATGCCTTATCTTCGCTCATTTCACCGGCGGTTTTATTCTCAAAGTCGCCGAAGTCACACTCGCGCAAATCGTTAATTACTTCTATAGTTTTATCTGGAAACAAGATCGCCGCGGTCTGCAAACACCGTTTCATTGGACTCGAATAAACCCTGCCGCAAGCGGGAACAAGAACGCTTTTAAGCCGTTTGACGCCCTCCGCGCAAAGCGGCTCGTCTGTGCGCCCAATGTAGCGTTTTTCTAAGTTTCCGGAGGTCAGTCCGTGGCGGATAAAAATTATCTTCACAGCAGGTCACACACCTTTGCGCCGATAAAGTTTAGTTATTTCGTCCCAGGACGTGTTTGAAAACTGGATTCCAGCGCGAAATTGCAGCGGTTTTATTCGAAATTTCGCGCTTTGAGGAGTTTTCAAACACGCCTTAGTTTATTGCCTTTCGTATAAAATTCTCGCAGAATTTCGGGTTCGCGTCAAAGTACAAGTGAGGAAACCCCGCCCACAGCGTTTCCGTCGCGTGAACGCACTCCCAAGACTTCTTGGAAAGAACGCGGTGAAAACGGCCTGACGGACAAACCGCTGTCAGCTTGTCCGCCGGGTTCTCTTCTGATACAGGTTTCCGCGCCGTGAAATCAGAGCCGCAGTCCGTGCAGTCCCAGTAGTGAAACTCGTGCGCGCGTATGTTTTCGCCGCGCTTGCACAGGAGATTATCCCTGTTCGCCGTGAGAGTGACATAACCGAAACGCTGTAATCTTTCCGTCTTGAAAACCGTGTCTTTGTACAGATACATAAACCCCCCGCACTCGGCGATTGTGGGTAATCCCGCGTTTATCGCGCCCCACAAATCCATACCGTGTTCGTGAAGTTCCGGGTAGCCGCCGCAGAGATACAACCCGCCGATATTCTCCGGTAATGACTTGTCATGCAATGGCGAGAAAAACACAATCTCCGCGCCGAATTTTCGCATAAGTTCAATGTTTTCCTCGTACATAAAGCAGAACGCCTCGTCCCGCGATACGGCAATCCGCACGCTGCCAAGCGGTTTTATGTCAATCGGCGGCGCGTTAAGCGCGGGGGCGCTTTCGGCAAGTTCAAGCAAGCCCTTAAGGCAGATATATTTCTCCGCAAGCTCGGCCAGTTTGTCTAAGTTTACCGCACTGTCAGTGTTAAGCCCCAAATGCCGGCTGTTTATTGCGATACTCGTATCTTTCGGCAGTAACCCGAGCGGTTTTACGCCCAAACTTGCGGCCAATTCCGCAAGCCCTGTATAAATTGATGGCGGCGCGTTGTTAAAAATCACGCCGGCTATCTTGTTATCGCGCTTATACTCCAAGAAACCCTTAATCACCGCGCCGGCCGACGCGTACATTCCTTTCGCGTCAACAACAAGAACGACGGGTGTTTGCGTGTTTTTGGCGACGTTGTAAGTGCTGTACGCGCCGCCCGGGCCCGCGCCGTCATAGTAACCCATAACGCCCTCGCAGACGGCGGTCCCCTCAGCGGATAGTTTGCGTTTCAGCTGTTCCGCGTTACAGAAAAACGGGTCGAGGTTATGCGACGGCACACCGATTACCTTTCTGTGAAAGAGCGGGTCAATGTAATCCGGACCGCATTTGAACGCGCTGACCTTCAGCCCGCGATTTTTAAGAGCTTTCAGTACCGCGCAGGTTATGGTCGTCTTGCCGCAGCCCGAATGTGTTCCCGCGATTAAGATTCTGTTCATAATCCACCGCCGCTTATGATAAATATGGGATTATTCGCCGTCAGCATATTCAGCTTGTTCGCTTTTGAGACGCCGATTTGAACGATTTCCGGCTCTGTGTTATGCTCTTTAAAAGCCCGTATAGCAAGGTTAAGCGTGTCAAGCCTGACGGCGTTTGCGACTACGCGAATATTCGGGTTGTTATCAAACAAAACATCAAACACCTCCGCGCTCAGACCGCCTCCGATAAACGCCGCGTCTAGTTTGGAAAGTTCGCGCAGTTTTTCCGGGGCGTCGCCAAGTATCGCGGTGACATTACCTGTGTGAAACGCCGCGCAGTTAGCCGCTAGGAGTTCCAGCGCGCCGGTGTTCTTGTCAATAGCGCACACCATGCCCTCATAGGCCGCGAGCGCCATTTCAACCGTAACGGAGCCCGTCCCCGCGCCGATGTCCGCGCAAATATCCGTGGGGCGCAAAGCGAGCTTCGAGAGTGTCACAGCGCGGGCTTCCGCCTTCGTCATAGGCGCGTCGCCGCGCTTAAACTCGCTGTCGGGTATGCCTGTTCTGACACGGGCGTCAAAATCGGGGTTGTGAAACAGCAAGATTGTTTTCGACGGTTTTTCAGTCAGCTCCCCAACCGTTAATTCGTATACCCGCTCATTTTCAAAACCCAAGTTTTCGCCGGCAAAAACTCTGATATGCTCATAACCGCGCAATTTTTCGCGGATAGCGGGGACGTTTCTGCCCGTCAGACAGAATGTATATTCATTGCGCCGGACCGCGCCCGTTATGTCGCAATCCCGGCCGTGCATACTCACAAACCTCGCGTTCTGCCAGGGCAATTTAAGCCGCGCCGCCAAGACTTGCACGCTGGATACTCCGGGTATAAACCGCGCGGTTTCGTCGTTTGCGTATTGCGCCGCGAGACTGTAAAAGCCAACGTCGCCCGAAACCTTCACGGCGTTTCCGTCGGTGCTGAGAATCCTTTTCGCTTCGGCGGTCAAAGTATCGTCGCCGCAGCCCGTGCCTACAATATTAACACTTTTCAAATACAAGCACCACCTCTATTCCGCATATCTTAGCGGCTTGCAATTTTTCCTCAAACCCGCCGGCAGCCCCGGAGTTTTTCGTCAGCAGGATTTTCGCTTCCGCCGCCTTGAACATCGCGGCGTTTAGTTCCGCGCTAAACGGCCCCTGCATACAGATGATGCGCCTTGCGGGGAACCCCAAGTCAATACAGGCTTTTAAGCTTGAAACGTCTGGCAGAATCCTGAGCCAAACGCGGGATTGATAGCCGGTGATGTTTGTAAGTTTTGCCGCTTCTTTCGCGCCGAGCGCGGAGAAAATTACGCCGTCGCGCTCATTCGCCGCGTTTATCATTTCATCCAAATCGCCGAAAGATAAATATCCGTCTTTGCTCGTGATTTCCCTCGCAACCCGCTGGTATTCCACGCCCGTATGCTCACACGCCGCCTTTATATTCGCGCTGACTTCCAAAGCGTAAGGGTGTGTGGCGTCTATGACTTTTTGCGGCTGTTCGGTTTTGAACAGTTCAACCATTCCCGAAACGTCAAGCCGCCCGACACGAACATGTACGCCGTCTGTTTTGCCGTAATCAGTCGCCACGCAGAGCAAGACGTCTTGTCCGCGCAGTTCCTCGCACAGTTTACGTCCCTCGCTTGTCCCGCCGAAAACAATAATCATAAGAGAACCTGACGAATAAGGGAGGCGCGAAGCGCCATTTCCGCCGCGTTCTTTGCGGCGAAAATTTCGAGAGCGTAACCTCGCGGCGTAACCATTTTACCGTTTACAATTTTTGTCTGACTGTTGCCGACAAACACCGTGGTAAACATATCAACCGCAATGCCGCCGAGTTCGCCGAGGGTAGTGATTTCAGCGCGCTCGCCGTCACGCCCGATGTTCCGGGCAATGCCGCAAATTGTGTCAGCGCCTTTTTGTTCAAACAGGATTTCACAGGCCTGTTTGAGATAATCGGCGCGTTTGCGGCTTGCGGGGTTATACAGCGCGATGCAAAAATCCGCTTCCGCCGCGCTCCTCAACCGCTTTTCTATGAGTTCCCAGGGCGTGAGCAAATCGGAAAGGCTAATCACGCAAAAGTCGTGGGCCAGCGGCGCGCCGAGCAACGCCGCCCCCGCAAGCGCGGCGGTCACGCCGGAGACGATTTCAACCTCGACAGCCGGGAAGTCAACGGCAAGTTCCAACACAAGCCCTGCCATTCCGTACACGCCCGCGTCGCCGGAACAAACAAGAGCCGCGTTCTTACCCTCCGCCGCCAATTCCAAAGCCGCGCGGCAACGCTCGGCCTCTTTTTTCATTCCCGTTGCCACGGTTGGCTTATGGGGATAAAGCGGCGCGACAAGCTCGACATATTTGTTATAGCCCGCAATCACGTCCGCGCGTTCAAGCGCCGCGCGGCAAGCCATAGTCATATTTTCGGCATTTCCGGGTCCGATTCCCACAACATATAACATCACTCGCACCTCTCCACGGCAAGCGCGACAGTCACGCCGTTTTCCGCGTACTTGGGGAGTATCAAAAAACCTCCGCTGCCGCGCACGGCGGCGCGTTCGCACACATTATCAACGCCCGTTGCGCTCTCCACAAAATCTGATTTGCTGAATGTGCCTTGTGTTTCGGCTAACTCTTGCGCCGTGAATGTCACAAAGGGCAGATTGTGCTTCCCGCAGAAGGCCAAAAGGCTCGGCTCCTTTGCTTTCAAGTCTATGGAACATACTCGCTTTAAGGCTTTGAGGGAACAATTCGCCTTATCAAGCGCGCGGGCGATAACCGTTTCAACCTCCGCGCCTTTTCGGCAGCCAATTCCAAGCGTCACTGCCGGGGCTGGAATGTCCGCGGGTTTTGCGCCCATAAAAACGCTTGCGGACGCTGTTGTTATCACGGCTTCCGCGCCGATATGCGCTGCGAGTTTCGCCGTGAGCGCGTTCGCGCCGCCCATATGTCCCGACAAGAGCGACACCGCGTGTTTGCCGTGTTCGTCAATCACAACGACGGCGGGGTCTGTGGTCTTGCTTTTCAAATAAGGCGCAATGGCGCGGACGGCAATTCCGCAAGAGGATATAAAAATCAGCGCGCCGCGGTCAAAGTTCTCCCGCGTCCAGCCGTCCAACCCGCCTTGCGGACAGCGGGTGAGGGCCGCGCCGTCAAAGTATGCTTTCACACGCTTGCCGAGTGAACAACCTTTGTCTGAAAAGCAGATAATGGCCGCCGTCATTGTGACGCCTCTCGAAACGCCGTCGCAAAGGTTGGGTCATAAAGTTTTGAGCGGTCGCAGGCGCCCTCAAGAAAATCGCCGACAAGTACAAGCGCGTGTTTTTTTACGTCGATCTTATCCAATTCGCCCACGGTACAGCGGTAAACTTTCTCCCCCTCCCAGCTCGCCTTGTATACAACGGCGGCGGGCATTTCGGGCGGGTATTCGGCTTGAATCTTATCCATAAGTCCCGCGCTGAGGAAGTAAACCGCGCTTTTACCATCGGGTACGGGCGTTTTTCCCGCGACGCGTGTAATTGTAAGCGTTTGCGAAACGCCGGGCAAGGTATATTCAATTTTCAGCGCGGCGGCGGCGGCGCAAAAACTCGACACGCCGGGGCAGACCTCGAAGGGTATGCCAAGTTTTTCAAGCGCGTCGTACTGCTCGCCCACCGCGCCAAACAGGCACGGATCGCCCGTGTGCAGGCGCACGACGGTTTTGTCTTTGTTATGTTGGATAATTGCGATAACTTCTTCAAGCGTCATCTTCGCGCTGTCGTGTATTTCGCAGCCGGACTTGCAGTAATCCAAAAGCGCGGGGTTGACGAGCGACCCCGTGTATATTACAATACCGGCGCGTTTCAGAAGTTCCGCGCCGCGCACGGTAATTAAGTCAACTGCGCCAGAACCCGCCCCTACAAAGTATATCATACGGTTTTCCTCTCCAAAAACAGATAAATGCTATGTCCACGCTCTCCGGCACACGGCGGGTCAGCGTATTCTCAACGCGCCGCGAAAGTTCGCCAGCCGCGGCTTTAAGTAATCCCGCCTGTTCTATCAGCGTCAACGCCGCGTCAGTCGTCACGCACTCGGCGATGGATTTCATCAAGTCAATGTCCGCCCCAACCGCGAGAACGCAAGCCATAAGCGTTTCCATCCGCCCGTCGCCGAAAGCTGAGTGAGTATTGGTTATGCCTATACCAAGTTTCACCAGTTTCCCGGCGTGCCCGACGAGCAGGATTTTATTAAAGCCCTGTTCCACGGCGCAGTCAAGCGCGTCGCCGATAAAGTTTGAACACATAACGTGATGTTCCATCGGCAGTTTCAGCGTGTTCCGCGTGAAATCCTCGCCGTATCTGCCGGGGGTCAGTAGAATGTCGGTCGCGCCCGTCAGCCGCAGCTGCTTTATTTCCAGCCGGATTGAATCCGCCATTGCGGCGTGGCTCATGGGCTCGACAATGCCTGTTGTGCCTATAATCGAAATGCCGCCTTCGATACCCATCCGCGGGTTAAACGTCTTTTTGGCAAGCTCGGCTCCGTTGGGGACAGAGACCGTTACGTTAAAGCCGCCCGCGTAGCCGTATTTCTTCGCGGCCGCTTCACACTCCGCCGCAATCATCTCGCGCGGCTTGGAGTTTATCGCCCATTCGCCGACAGGCTGGTCAAGCCCGGGCTTAGTGACGCGTCCGACACCATCGCCGCCCTCTATGGTTATTCCGCCCGGCGTTTTTGTGACCGCGGCATAAACGAGAACGCCGTCCGTCACGTCGGGGTCGCCGCCCGAATCCTTAAGGACGGCGCAAACCGCCGCGCCGCCCAGCAGCTTCAGCTCAAGAACGTCAAGGGTTAGGGCAATGCCTTTCGGAGTGGCAATGCTTACCTTGCCGGGCAATTCGCCTGACAGCAGCGCAACCGCCGCGGCCTTGGACGCCGCGGCCGCGCAGGAGCCCGTAGTATAGCCGCACCGCAGGAGTTTTCCGTTTACGTTTCGGTGTAAGTTTTCAACACCCATTCAGACATCTCACCCCCTTGCAAATCATAAAGTTCCGCGATAATCTTCCGGGTGAAAATCTCCTCCGGCGTTCCGCAGCGCGTGATATACTCGCCCTTGACGCAGCACACGAAGTCGGACACCTTTTGCGCGTAGTTCAGTTCGTGGAGCGACATTATTACCGTTATGCCGCGATTGTCCGCCATATCCCGGAGCGTTTGCAGCAGTTCAAGCGCGTAACGCACGTCGAGAAACGAAGTCGGCTCGTCAAGCACGATTATCTCCGGCTCTTGACAAATCGCCCGCGCAAGGTTTACGCGCTGCCGCTGACCGTCGCTGACTTCCGAAAAGTCCCGGCCGCGCAAATCCCAAGCGTCGGTGATTTCCATTGCGGCTTGCACTTGCGCCTTGTCGTTGCCGCTTAAAATTCCAAGCAGCCCCGTATAGGGGTAACGTCCCGACGCTACCACATCATAGCAAGTCATTAGCTCGGTTTTCAGCTTGCCCGTCAACAGTACGGACACCGTTTTCGCGAAGTCATTGTTTGTCAGGGCGTCGGCGGGCTTTTCGCCGATAAACATCCGTCCCGACAGCGTTTTTATGTGTTTCGTGATACTTTTCAAAACTGTGGATTTACCGCCACCGTTCGGACCGATAAGCGTTAAAATTTTGCCTTTCCCAAGCTGAATGTTTATGTCTTTTATCAGAGGTTTGCCGTTGTAGCCCACTGTCAGCTGCTTAGTTTCAAAGCAGAACATTTTCAAGCGCTCCTTTTCTTTCTAAGCATAATGTTTATAACGACAGGCGCGCCGATTAGCGCTGTTACGGAACTTATCGAAAGTTCGCTGGGCGAAAACGCTGTTCTTGCGGTTAAATCACAGCCTAAACAGAATATCGCGCCGCCGAGAAAACACATGGGTATAACGAGTATGGGCTTGCTCGTTTTGAGGAATGATTTCACCAAGTGCGGCACGGCGATACCGACAAAGGAAATAGGGCCCGCAAACGCGGTCACACAAGCGACGAGTACGCTGGATAGGAACACAAGCGCCACACGAAAAGCCTTGATATTCACGCCCATACTTTTGGCGTAACCCTCGCCGAGTTGATACGCTTCAATGGGCTTTGACATAAAGAATACGGCAAAACTTGTTACAAGCACCACAACAGTCATAACTTTAATATCATTCCACGAAGTCCCCGAAAAACTACCCCGTGACCAGTTATGCAGGTTTACGATACTCGCGTCATCCGCGAAGGTGACCACAAAATCTGTAATCGCCGAACAGATATATCCTATCATAACTCCGCTTACAATCAGCGTCGCCGAGCCGTGCGCCCGCGCCGCGAGCAGCACGAAAACCATAGTCAGCACCGCGCCGGCAAACGCCGCAAATATCAGCACGCCTGAATTGACTGCCCTGTGCGCTCCCATAAAGAAAATCATCACAAGCGCGACGGCGAGTTTCGAGCCTGAGGAAATGCCAAGCACATACGGCCCGGCTATAGGGTTATTAAAAAAAGTTTGCAGCAGAAATCCCGCCAGAGCTAAGGCCCCGCCGAGCGCTATCCCCGCAAACATTCGCGGCAAGCGTATGTCCCACAAGATTTTCCGCGCCGTGCCGCTATCGGAGTTAAATATCGACACGCTTCCCAGCGCGATGTTTAATCCGGCAAAGAGGGCGAACAGGATTATGAAAATCGTCAGCACAACCCAAAATCTTCTCATATCACTTCAACCTATACATAAAGGCGGGGCTGTCGCCGCTATTTTCAAATATATTTCGCATATCGGCTATCATCTGCCCGATTTGCGTGGTTTCCTGAAACATATTCTTGTCGGTACACCAAGTATTACCGTTTTTGACGGCTTTGAAATCTTTCAGCAACTGATTTTTCGCCACTAACTCCTCAATCGTGCGCACTTCTCCGCCGATTGCCGCGTTGTATATTATAATATCCGCGTCTTTAGCGGTGGCATAAAACTTTTCCATTTCAAGCGTTACCGTGCTTGTGGCGGTTTCCGCGCCGCCGAGGTCGTCAAAAACGTATTTGCCGCCCGCGAGTTCAATCATCTTTGTCACATAGTCGCCCGGCTTCCGCGTCACAGCATAGCCGTTACTGCTTATATAGAAAAACGCCACGGTCTTGCCGCTGTTTTCGCCCGATACCGCGGCGTTCATATAGCCGATTTGCTCGTTAAAAAGCCGCTCGGCTACATCTTCTTTGTCGAGCAAAGCGGCGTAAAGTTTAATCCACTCCGTACGTCCGAGGGGATGTTTTTCATAGCTTGACATATCCACAAGCACAGGAATACCAAGCGATTCCAGTTTCTCTTTTACGGCGGGCGAATGGTTAATCATACTGCTTTCAATAGCCAATTTACAGCCGCTAGCCGTAAGCAGTTCGTAATCGGGCGCGGAGTATTTCCCCGCGTATTTTATCGCGCCGCTTTGCATTGCGGCTTGCGCGTTTGCGTTGTACCAATCCTGCTGTTTTGTGCCGGAAAGTTTTATGCTTGGAAGTCCGTCAATCGCGTCGAAAAGGCACATCGCCGAAGTTGCGGCGATATAAATGTTGTCGAGCGGTTGCCGCAAGATAACCGCGCCGTCTATTTTCGGCGCAGTTACGTTTTGGGGCACGACTAAATATTTCCCGACGTTTTGTATTTCTATCAGCTTACAGCCGTCCGCCAGGTACTCAATCAAAAACTGCCCGGCATACTTGAGTTCCGTCGAGGCTGGGTTTTCGCCGCCCGCCTGTTCAAACCGCAGCACATAATCAATCAAGTGCGGTTCGCTCATTGCTATTGTTTCCGCTTGAATGGGCATATCCACACCCAGCGTAACGGGTATCTCGAAAACCGAACTGCCGTCTGTATTGACGGGGCGGTATTCCGCGCCGTCAACAATCATAAGGTCGTAATGCGGACTGCTCCAAACAATACGCGCAATGCCGTTTTTAATTGTCGCGGGGCTTTCGATACTCGCTCTGCCCGTGCCGCCGGCGAGTGTTACGTCCGCTTGAACGGTTTCAGCGGCGAGCGGTTCGCCTGTTGGTTTTTGGAAAGTAATCTTGTGGTCGTACCAAGTCTGCTTGCGCTTGGAAAGCCCCGAACAGTCGAGTTCTTTTTCAAGCGCGGCGACTGGCACGGCAAAAGAGTTTTGCCCATCAATCGTCTGATAAATCTCAATCACGCCGTCAGGGTTTTTCTCGGCTTGCTCGCCCGTACCCATATAGAGCTTCTGAAATCCCTCGCCGGACAGCGTGATAACAGCCGAC
The DNA here is from genome assembly GCA_031297485.1 of Clostridiales bacterium. Classification (GTDB taxonomy): domain Bacteria; phylum Bacillota; class Clostridia; order Lachnospirales; family JAISYE01; genus JAISYE01. Next base: position 1,662 of record JAISYE010000220.1, on the reverse strand, counting down.
ATTTCGCCGTCCGCAATAGTCAGCTTGCAGTCTACAATACGGAACATGGAGGTCGAGGAATCAACCTCCACGGAGTACGTCCCGTCCGCTGGTTTTGGCGAACACGCCGAGAGCGCCGCTATAAAAGCGAGGCTCAACAGAAAAAACCCCGTGGAACAAGTTAACGGCGCTTTGTCCGTTGGCGGCGAAGCCGCGTTTTCGCCGCGTCTCAACGGACAAATCACCCTTAGGAATGACGAAAGTATAAGATACCAAACTTTTTCGGAAATGCGTTGAAGCGTTCGCATTTCCTGTGAAAAAGTTTGGCGTTTAATTAATTCGTCATTCCTTAGGCGGCGGAAATTCCGAAGCAGGGTTATCAGCCGTTTAACCAATGGTTTCACCGGCGTGTTTAACGATTAAATCCTGTATTCCTTTGTATTGACCCAAGCCTTTAAGGACGCACTCAACCTCAAAGCCCTCGTTTTCAAAGGCGGTTTTCCAAGAATCCTCCTCGTCGCCCGCCATATCGTTGTTGGCGTGGTCGCCTGCGACAATCATCAGCGGAAGCAGCACGGCCTTTGTCGCGCCCATTGCCTTAGCCTCAGCGATAACGTCCTCCAATGTCGGTTCAGCCTCCACCGTGCCGACAAAGTAGTTGCCGAAGCCTTTGGCTTTCAGTGTGTCTTGCACCTTCGCGTAGGTGGCGTTGGCGTTATGCTCCGTGCCGTGACCCATAAAGACAATCGCCGTGCCGTCTTTATTGTAGTCCTTGGTGTCGTCCGTGATAACTTGGACGAGGGTGTCGTAATCGCTGTCCTGTGTAAGAAGCGTTTTGCCGATTTTGAACGACGTGAGCTTGTCTTCATACTCGCTGACCTCGTTCACAACATCGTCGTATTCAAAGCCGTTCATAACGTGCGTGGGCTGAATAACGACTTCTTTCACGCCGTCCTTGACAAGCCTGTCCATAGCCTCTTGTACGTTGTCGATAACTATGTTGTCGCGCTCTTTGAGTTTGTCGATGATAATCTGGCTCGTGAACGCGCGGCGGACTTCGTAAGTATCGCCGTACTTGTCTTTGAGGGCGTTTTCGATGCCGCCAATAGACAGGTCGCGGTTGTCATTGTAGCTTGTCCCGAAAGACACTACAAGCACTACGGGTTTGGCTTCCGCCGAGTTGGAACAGCCGAGCACCACGAGTGTGAGCGCCGTAAGCACGGCAAGGAACTTTTTAGGGCTTCGCATTTGGGGATTTTCCTCTCTTTATTTAGATTTAGGTTACTGTGAATGGGAAAGCAAAAAACCGTCAAGCGCAACTCGCTGACGGTCGAAGAATGGGCATACGGGAACAAGGCATACCGTTTACGAGTGGTATGACTTGTCACGCCCTTACTCCGGAAGTCCGCAGAGTTTGTACGCTCTATGCTTAGAAACGCTGAGTTTCGTACATAGTGGGAAACAGGCAAGTATTCTGACTTATCGTCCGCGTCCACGCGTGAACACACACCGCAGCCTTCCCGGTTTGAACCAGTGGCAACAAGCGGCTTTTGACGAAATACAGCAACGGCCTTGCGCGGGATTCTCACCCGACTTCCATGACCTGTATCCGATATTCAGTTCGCTTTATGTTATACTATATTTTTTTCATATATGTCAAGAAAAAAATTTTTCGACCTGTGC
>JAISYE010000219.1 GCA_031297485.1 Clostridiales bacterium | reverse complement strand
CCGTTACACCGGACGAAACGGCCCCTGTTGAAAGCGGAGCCTTTTGACGTCCGACTATTAGTAATTTGGATTCCCGCCCAATATGGATTGAAACGTAGTAATACAAAGCCGCGCCCCGTTCCGACGCTGCCGCGCGCACGATGTCCAGCGCCTCGGGCGGCAGCTTCCCCACGGCGGCGGGGCGGCCGCGTTTTATTATCCCCGACTTTTGCGACGCTATTTCCGGTATTGTGCCGCCCAGCATGGCCACGTGGTCGCGCCCGACAGAGGTTATAACGGACAGCAGCGGGCGGGAAACCACGTTGGTGGCGTCATGCAAACCGCCTGTGCCGGTTTCGATAACCGCGTAGTCAACCGCTTGCTGGCGAAAATAATGGAAAGCCACTGGTGTCATTATTTCAAAATACGACATGCGCGGCTCGCGGGAATGACGCGCTATAAGCTCAATTTGCGGGGCGAAGTCCCCGTCAGGGATTGGCGCGTTGTTTACTGTCACCCGCTCGTTATAACTTTCCAGGTGAGGGGATGTAAACACGCCGACGCTGGCGTCGGTTTGACGCAATACGGAGGCCAGCATGGCGCAAACCGACTCCTTGCCGTTTGTGCCTGCCAGGTGTATAACCCGCAGGTGTTCGTGAGGCTCGCCAAACAGGCCCAGTATATGGGCGAAGTACTCCCTGTTTTTGGTGCTCGACTTTTGGCAGGATTCCGTTACGTGTTCCACAGCTTGATTATAAGTAAACATCGCATCACCTTTTGTATATTATATCCCTTATAATTAGTATCGTAAACATTTCTTTTATGGTATACTGTGACGGGAGGCGATATTATGGCAAAGACATCCGGAAAAGCCCACGGCGGAAACATTGCGGCGGCTGTTATAATAACGGTGTTGGGCCTGCTGGTGCTTGGCGGCGTAATTTATTACTCGGTGCTAAAAACAAACAGCACGCCAAAATATTTTAAATCCGACAAAGCGGCGGCCGCGGAAAAGCTGTACGACAAAATAATGGGCTATGATTTTGAAAATCATTATCCGCCGGCGCCAGAGGATGTGATGGACGCATATAACGACATATTCCTCATTTTGTACGGAGACATGATAATTGACGACCAAATACTGCGGCAAATGGTTGATAAGCAGCGGGAACTGTACAGCGACGAACTGACGGCGGCGCAAACGGCTGAGGAGCAGGTTGCCAATCTTAAAGGCAACCTGGCGGAGCTGGAGAATTTGGGCGTATACTGCACGCGCGTTGAAAAAAAAGCCACGCTGTCCGACGCGAACGACAAGGATAGCTGCGTGGTGCGCGCCATACTGTATTTTAAAGGCGCGGAGGTAATGTACCGTAATTATTATCTTGCCTTTGATAATGACGACAAACGTTGGAAGGTGTCGAACTGGGCGCAGACCGACGAGAATTTTGACCTGCTGGACGCGGAAGAAGAATAGCCGTCACGGCGTGCGCGGATGGGAAAGACAAAAAGGGTTTGCCGTGGATTCATAAGAGAGTAAGTATAAATTTAAATTCTTTTGTGAAAAATATTAAGACAGATGGCGCGTTAAAGGACTGACGATTATCCAAAGCAGGCCGCTGCGGCAACCGGAAGTTCCGGCCACGGGTGAAAACTTAATAGGGCCGCGCAGGCCGGGCCCTCACGCGCGAAGCGCGTGGGGGTTTTTCTATTGACAGCGCGGACGATTTATGTAAAATACATTAGAATGAAATGAAGAAAGGGAACTAAAATTAGAATGAAGACATTAAGATTTGATGAAATGAGTCTTTCGCCGGAATTCGCGAGAGCGATAAAGGACATGGGCTTTGAGGAAGCCACGCCGATACAGTCCCAGGCGATAGACATAATACGGTCCGGACGTGACGTAGTGGGGCAGTCCCAGACAGGCACAGGAAAGACAGCGGCCTTTGGCATTCCCTGCCTGGAGAGTGTGGACGTAAACAACAGCAGGCTGCAAGCCGTAATACTTTGCCCGACCCGTGAACTGGCTATCCAGATATGCGAGGAGTTCAGGAAACTCCTTAAATACACGGACAATATAAAGGTGGCGCCCATATATGGCGGCCAGCCCATTGACCGGCAGATTACGGCGCTTAGGAAGGGCGTGCAGGTGATAATCGGCACGCCGGGCAGGGTAATAGACCACATGGAGCGGCGCACGCTTAAAATGGAAACGGTTAAGATGGTTGTGCTTGACGAAGCGGACGAGATGCTGGACATGGGCTTTAGGGAAGACATAGAGACCATACTGAACAGAATGCCCCAGGAACGGCAGACTATCATGTTTTCCGCTACAATGCCCGAGGGGATATTGAAGCTGACGAAGGATTACCAGGTAGACCCTGAGCATATACGGGTAGTGCATAAGGAAATGACAGTGCCGCTTATAACGCAGATGTACTTTGAAGTGCGCGAGCAGGCCAAGACAGAGGCATTGTGCAGGCTTATCGACATGGAGAACCCGGGGCTGTCGCTGGTGTTTTGCAATACCAAGAAGCGCGTGGACGAGCTTGTGGAGCAGATGCAGGGCAGGGGATACTTCGCGGAAGGGCTGCACGGCGACCTTAAGCAGCAGCAGCGGGATTTTGTGATGAAAAAGTTCCGCAACGGCACGCTAGAGGTGCTGGTAGCCACGGATGTAGCCGCGCGCGGTATAGACGTGGACGACATAGACATAGTTTTCAACTATGACGTGCCCCAGGATGAGGAATATTATATTCACAGGATAGGGCGCACGGCACGGGCGGGTAAGTCCGGCAAGGCGTACACGTTCGTGGTGGGGCGCGAGATATACAAGGTGCGGGATATAATCAGCTTCACCCACGTGAGAATAGCGCGGGGAAAACTTCCGTCCCTGGGAGATATTGAGGCGGTTAAGGCCAACAAGTTCGCGGACGAGATAAAGGCTGTAATCGACGAGGGGCATTTGGCCAAGTACGTCAATATAGCCGAGAAGATTATCGCCGAGGATTACTCCGCATTGGACATAGCCGCAGCCCTTATCAAGATGCGGCTGCACGACGACAGCGCCGAGGATATTGACCTGGACTTCCAGTATCACGACGAAAGGAAGCCCAAGCGTGAATTTAACGACCGAGGCATGATTCGTCTGTTTATTAATCTTGGCAAGAAAAACAAGGTGAACCCGCGCGACATTGTAGGCGCCCTGGCCGGCGAAACCGGAATTTCCGGCAAACAGATAGGCTCCATTGACATTTTCGACGACTTTACTTTTGTGGATATTCCAAAGGAGTATGTGGCGGACGTGCTGATGGGAATGCAGAACAAGAAGCTGAAAGGCAACAGGGTAAAGATTGAACGCGCCAAGAAGGGCAAGTGACGTGAAACGCGGCGAGCGCCGGCAAAGCGGGGACATCCCCGTTTTGCCGGCGCCCTTTGCTGCGTTTTCAGTAATATGTAGAGTTCAAAGCATGTAAAATGTTAACAAATATTCAAATATTAAGTAATGAGACTACTGCAAGAATTATTGATGGTTAGTTTTATCATAAAAGATTTGTACATTATTGATAGTATATAGTGCGATTACCATGCTAAAATTAAATAGTTTTAACAAGAAAAATAACACATTTTTATTTGCGAGAGTGCT
>JAISYE010000218.1 GCA_031297485.1 Clostridiales bacterium | reverse complement strand
GCCGCTAACGATTTTTAGATTAGACTCCCAGCACGAATACGCAGTGTTCGAGATAGGCATGAGCCGCGCTGGTGAAATCCGCAGTCTAAGCCAGGTGGTTAAGCCGGATATTTGTATAATAACAAATATCGGGGTTTCCCACATAGAGTATTTAGGCAGCCGCGAAGGCATATTGCGCGCGAAATGTGAAATTTTTGAAAACATGCAGCCAAATGGTTTGGCTGTCTTAAACGGCGACGACGATATGCTGACTGCGCTTAAATTGGATTTCCCGGTGCTTTACTACGGGTTTGGCCCAGGGAACGACGTCCGCGCGGAGGATGTAGTGGCGGATGGCTTGCGCGGTACTTTGTTTACCGTGCGCCAGGGTGACATACATTTCCGCGCGAAAACGCCGCTGCCTGGCATACACCTGGTACGTACCGCGCTGGCCGTGTCCGCCGTCGGCTTGCGCCTTGGGCTTTCCCCACAGGAAATAGCCCAGGGTATCGAAAGCTTTAAGCCTTCGAAGATGCGGATGGATATTATAAGAACGAACTCGCGTATTACGCTGATAAATGACGCTTACAACGCCGGGCCTGAGTCCATGAAAGCGGCCTTGGATATATTGGCTCAGGCCGGAGGGCGGCGTGTGTGCGTTTTGGGAGACATGCTGGAGCTTGGCGCTTACTCGCGCGAGCTTCACGAGGATATAGGCCGTTACGCCGGGGCGGTCGGAATAGACCTGGCGGTGTTTGTCGGAGAAAATTCACGGTATGCATTTGAAGCGTTTGAGGACGCTAAAGCTATAAACGCGGGTAATACAGCAATGTATTTTGAAAGCAAGTCAGAGTTGCTAAAGGAATTACACGGGTTGTTACACAAGAGGGATACGGTTTTGGTAAAGGCTTCACGCGGCATGGGGTTTGAGGATGTCGTCACGGAAATAACGAGGTGAGCAAGGATGTCTCTTACTGACGCGGTTTACGCTATTTTAACAGCGTTTGCAGTAAATGTGGGACTAGGGCCGCTGTTAATATCACTGCTTAAGCGGCTCAATTTTGGTCAAAATGTTAGGGACGACGGTCCCGCGGCCCATGCCATTAAGGCCGGCACGCCCATTATGGGCGGGGTAATAATTCTATTGAGTTTTGTAGTGTCCTCGCTTTTTTTTATAAAAGGCAATATGGACGGGCTAATGCTATTATTTGTGACAGTAGGGTTTGGGTTTATCGGCTTCTTGGATGACTATATAAGCGTCACCAAGAAGCGCTCCCTTGGCTTGCGGGCCTATCAAAAACTCATTGCCCAGGCAATTTTATGCTGCGCGTTTGTGTACTATTTACTGACGAATACATCGGCGCTGTTTGGCGTATCCCAGACCAGTGTGCTAGTGCCGTTCACATATGGATATTTTATTGACTTGGGTGTGATGTACGTACCCTTTGTCATTTTTGTGATACTTTCGGTCGTAAACGCTGTAAACCTGACTGACGGGTTAGATGGTCTGGCCTCTGGTGTAACTTTGCTGGTAGTTATGTTTTTCCTGGTTATTGCCTGGGTAGTGGAAAGCATGACACTGCCCCTGGCAGGCGCGGTTGTGGGCAGTTTGCTGGGTTTTTTGCTGTTCAATTCCCACCCGGCCAGGGTATTCATGGGTGATACGGGTTCCCTGGCCCTGGGCGGGTTTGTGGCCGCCCTGGCTATTATGCTTAAACTTCCGCTCTTCCTGCCTATTGTTGGGGTTGTTTACTTAATGGAGGATTTATCTGACATTATTCAGGTAACGTATTTTAAACTGACTGGAGGCAAGCGTTTCTTTAAAATGGCCCCTATTCACCACACTTTCGAGCTGTCGGGCTGGGAAGAGACGAAGATTGTAGCGCTTTTCTACATCATTACAGCTGTCGCCGGTCTGGTAGGGTATCTGGGTGCGGAGTTTCTGTTTTAGGTAAAGGTCAAAAGATTAAGACCTTGGGGCTCTGCCCCAAACCCCGCTAGGGACTTCGCCCCCAGACCCCTTCTTAAATGCGGCGAGTGCAGCGCTTTTTGTTGCAGGTACAGCCTTTTCAATAAAAAGGAATTGTTTTTTTATACTCGCGAACGAATACATTTTCTAAACGAGGTTGATACGGATTGTATGGGCAAACCGTGTGCACCCGCGCCCTACGGCAAACGTACCTGACGCACAGAAGAAAGGGTCTGGAGACGAGTCTCCAGCGGGGTTGACTTTTGATTTTAAGGTTTTGATCTTTGCTTTTAAGGTGGTGAGAAGGTGTGAATAGTTTTTCAGGCAAAACAGTGCTGGTCTGCGGCGCAGCCCGCAGCGGGCTGGCGTCCGCCCGGCTGCTGAAAAGGCTGGGAGCGCGGGTTACAGTGCAGGATTTAAAAGACGAGGCCAGCCTTGCCGATGAAGTAAAAATTCTAAACGAGATGGATGTACCGTGTATCTTTGGCAGGAACCCGCATGAAAAGGAAGCGCCGGCCTATGACCTGCTGGTCCTTAGCCCCGGCGTGCCTTCTGACCTTCCGTTTGTGGAAGAGGCTCGCAAACTGGGCAAACCCGTATGGGGCGAAATCGAACTGGCCTATGTCTGCTGCCGCGCTCCTGTTATCGCCATAACAGGCACCAATGGCAAGACAACCACAACCGCCCTTGTGGGCGCAATTGTGAAAAAAAAATACCCCGGCGCGGAGACCGTGGGCAATATAGGAGTACCATTCGCGGATAAGGTCTGCGGCTTGACAGAGACTGATTACGCCGTGGCGGAGATAAGCAGCTTCCAGCTGGAAACCGCCGTCACATTCAAACCCTATATCGCGGCCATACTCAATATAACCCCCGACCATCTTAACCGTCATAAAACCTTTGAAAACTATGCCGCTGTAAAGGAACATATCTTCAAAAACCAGGGTCCAGAGGAGTTCGCTGTCTTAAATTTCGACGACCCCTTCTGCGTTAAGGCCGCAGGAAGAATATCCTCGCGGGTGGTTTTTTTCAGCGGTTCCCAGGTCCTGCGGGAAGGGGTTTACAGGCAGGGAGACGGGTTGTACGTTGCCATGCCTGGGTCAGACCCGGAAAAAATAATTGATACGGGCGAGCTTCAAATCTTTGGCCGCCATAATATAGAGAACGCCTTGGCCGCCATAGCCTGCGGGCTGTGCGCCGGCGTGCCGTCAGACCTGGCGCGTGACGCGCTCCGCGAGTTTACAGGCGTGGAGCATCGCATAGAATTTGTCATGGAGCTTAACGGCATAAAATATTACAACGATTCTAAAGCAACAAACACGGACGCTGCGATAAAATCCGTGCAGGCAATAGAGCAGCCCATTATATTAATAGCCGGCGGCTCGGATAAAGGCGCTGACTTTGGCGGCTGGGTAAAAACCTTTCAAGGCCGGGTCAAGCGTATTATAGTCCTGGGTGAAGTGGCGGACAAAATAATAGATACATGCAAGGCTTATAACTTTTACGCCTTCGACAGGGTAAAGTCTATGAAAGACGCGGTGGCGCTGGCGTACCGCGAAGCGGAGCGGGGCGACTGCGTGCTGCTTTCGCCGGCCTGCGCCAGTTTCGATATGTTTGACAACTACGAGCAGCGGGGAAGAATATTCAAGCAACTTGTAGCGGAATTGGGGGAATGATCATGAAAGAAGCCGCCCGGACATTCCAGGCCCGCCGGACGGTCCGGCCCCGCGAGCTTACAATTGAGGAGCCGCGGCGGCCCGCTGTCCCCAGGGAAGGGGAGGAAGTTCTGATAAAGGTTGGCGGCCCGGACGCCACACTCCACGCCGTCATTATAATCTTGCTGATCATAGGCGTGGTCATGGTGTTCAGCGCGGGCTACTACACTTCCGCCAATTCCAAGATGTTTAATAACGATACGTATTATTTCCTTAAACGGCAGGGATTGCTGGCGGTGGCTGGCTATGTGATTATGAGGCTTATTTCGTATATTAACTACCGCTATTGGATGAGAGTCGCGTTTCTTTTGTATATTATTTCCAACCTGCTGCTGGCCGGGGTTTTAATCTTTGCCGCGGTTAAGCATGGCGCCCAACGGTGGATTGAGGTTCCTATAATCGGTCAGTTTCAGCCTTCAGAAGTTTCAAAAGTGGCGATTATTTTCATGACTGCGCAGATTATTTACGCAAATAAGAATATTTTAAAGAATTGGGGCGGGTTCCTTTTATGCTGCGGCCTTGTGGGCGTCACCGCCGCCTTGGTTGTAGTGGCCAACCTCAGCACGGCGATTATTGTGGCGGTTATTGGCTTAGGGATAATTTTCGTCGCCAGCCCGCATGTTCTGCGGTTCCTGGTTTTTGGCGCCTTGGGCGTGGGCGGGGTTTTCGCCTATGTGGCCTTCTTTACGGAAGGGTATCGCAACGAGCGCTTTGACGCCTGGCTGGACCCCTTTTCCGACCCTATGGACACTGGTTTCCAGATTATACAATCGCTGTTTGCCGTGGCCTCTGGCGGGCCTTTCGGGCTGGGTATCGCCCAGGGCAGGCAAAAGGCCTTTCTGCCCGAAGCGCACAATGACTTTATCTTTTCTATTATATGCGAAGAACTAGGCTTCGTTGGCGCCGCCTTTGTGCTGCTGCTGTTCGGCGTTCTTATCTGGCGAGGCATAAATATTGCCATGAACGCCGCCGACACCTTCGGGTTTTTGGTCGCCACTGGTATTATACTGCTTATTGCTACTCAGGTTTTGATAAATATAGCCGTGGTCACAAACACTATCCCCAGTACCGGTATTCCGCTGCCGTTTGTCAGCTATGGCGGGTCGGCGTTACTGATTACTATGTTCCTGATGGGCGTACTGCTTAATATCTCTAGATATTCTAAGGAGTAACCCTTGAGGCTCTTCTCCTTACGTGCGAACTTAAGGAATGAGACATGTCAAAAGATTAAGACCTTGGGGGCTCTGCCCCCAAACCTCCGCAAGGGACTTCGCCCCTTGACCCCATCTTAAGGGCGTCAAGTGCAGCGTTCTTATGCGGGATGTGGCGCGTGTAGGCGCAGGCGCGGCTACAAAAAAGAGAGCCAAACCTGCATTAAAAGCGCTGCCCCCTCCGCACTTAAGAAGGGGTCTGGGGCGAAGTCCCCAGCGGGGTTTGGGGCAGAATCCCAAGGGTTTAAGGTTTTGATCTTCCCCAAACCGTAAGTTCGCGCATAATTTTACGCGCGGCTGCCTTTGAGTTGCAGGACAACCTGAGCGATGTTAAGCGCGTGGTCGGATACCCGCTCCAAATTGGTCAGAGCGTCCAGGAAAATAACGCCGTTGGTAACGGTGCATAAATGGTTGGAAAGACGCTCTATGTGTGCGGCGCGGAACTGGTCCTTCATTTCGTCCAAACGCTGCTCCTGCTCCACAACCAGCTGCGCCGAGGCTGTGTCCGTGTTTTGAAGCGCTAAGAGGCTGTTGGTGAAGCAGGTGACTGTCATGTTTACCATTTGCGTCAGTTCCCATAGCCCCTGGCTGGATAGCGACACATCGTCTGTCAGCGACATTTCCGCCAGCTCGGCGATATTTTCGGAATGGTCGCCCACCCTTTCAATGTCGTGCACCGTGTGAAACAGCGACGTAACAACCTCGTTTTCCGCGCTTGTAATGCTTTCGGCGTTGCATATTTTTACCATATAACTGGTAATCGTCTTTTCCAGGATGTCGATGGTTGTCTCTGTTTCGTAGACCTTGGACGCCTTGCCGGCATTCTTCTCCAGTAACGCCTGTGTGGCAATTTTTAAATTTTCCAGCGAAAAATATCCCATGCGTACAATTTCCTTCATACAGTTTTCAATGGCGAAGGAAGGGGATGTTAATATTCTGTCGTCCAGATGCACTACCACAGCTTCCGCCTGAGCCTCCGGCTCCTTGAGTGAAGTGCGCGCGCCGATTTTCTGCGCGACAGCGATGAGCTGGTCGCTGAACGGGTATAACAGTACTGTGTTGGCCATATTAAACGTGGTGTGCACAACACTGATCTGGGTCAGCGTAATAAGAGCGCCGCCCCACTGGGCGCCCACCGTGCCGAAATATAGCGCCGCGAGTGCGCCGAACACCACCGCGCCGACTATATTGAAGAACAAGTGGATATACGCCGCGCTTTTGGCGTTTTGGTTTGCGCCTATACTCGACAGCATGGCTGTAATACAGGTACCAATGTTCTGTCCCAAGATGATGTAAACCGCAGAACTCCAGGGTACCAGCTGGACAGCGGCTAAGGACTGCAAAATGCCCACTGACGCCGAGCTGGATTGTATTATTCCAGTGATAATGGTCCCTGCTAAAATACCATATAAAGGGTTCTTACCAAGAAGCACGAATAAATCCGCAAACACCGGCGAGTTCTTAAGCGGGTTTACAGCGTCGGTCATCATGTTCATGCCGGCAAACAGCACACCGAAACCTATTAAAATTTCGCCCGCCTGCTTGACGCCGCGGCGCTGAACAAACAGCAGCATAGTGACCCCACAGGCGATGGGGACAGGCGCCAGGTTCGCGGGTTCCAGGACCTTCGCCCATTCCACGCTGGAGACAATCCAGCTTGTGGCTGTTGTCCCGATATTTGCGCCCATAATAATCCCAATAGATTGGCTTAAGTTCATAATACCCGCATTGACAAACCCGACGACCATAACAGTGGTCGCTGAACTGGACTGGATTATGGCAGTTACGCCCACGCCGAGCAGCAGACCCATTAGTTTCGTCTTGGTCAGCGCCTCCAGCAGCGCCTTCATTTTGTCGCCCGCCGATTTTTGCAAGCCTGAGGCCATGACATGCATACCATACAAAAACATTCCCAGGCCGCCGAAAAAGTGAATGAAAATTATTGCGCCAGCCGCCCCTTGCGCCTCAAGCATCGTGATTCCTCCCTAAATGTGACGCTGCCTTTTACAATTAACCCAAGAACAGCTTTAACAGAAACAGCGCGGAAATAATAATCATCACCAGGTTTATTTCCTTATGCCGTCCAGTAATGAGCTTTATAATACAATAGCTTAATATACTGAACACAAGTCCCCAGGAAATATTGTACGTAAGCGGCATAATGACTATCGCCAAGAAGGCGGGGGCGGCTTCGGTAAAGTCGTCGAAGTTTATTTTCGTAACACTGGAAATCATATACACGCCGACCACAATGAGTGCCGGAGCGGTAGCGAATGACGGAATAACGGAAAAAATCGGCGAAAAGAAAAGCGCCACAAGGAACAGCCCTGCGGTTACCAGAGCGGTAAGACCGGTGCGTCCGCCTTCGGCAACGCCGGCAGCGCTTTCCACATATGTGGTGACTGTAGACGTGCCCAGGACAGCGCCCACAATCGTGCCCACCGCGTCGGACAGCAGTGCTTCCTTTATCTTGGGCAGTTTGCCGTTTTTGTCCAGCATATTAGCCTTGCTGCTAACGCCGATAAGGGTACCGATTGTATCAAAAATATCCACAAACAGGAACGCGAACATTACAATTAGAAAGTCCAGTATATTCAGGGCGCTGAACGAACCGGAGGAAAACGCGGAAAACAGGTTGTAGCCTGCGATAGACGGCGGCAACTGCACTATGCCGCTGGGAATAAGGCTGTAAAAACCAGCGTCCGGGTTTACCTGGTAGAGACCGGCCAGCTGACATATAAGGCCGATTAAATAGGTGGCCAGAATGCCCCAAAGCAGTGAGCCTTTAATCTTCTTAACTACTAATGCTGAAGTGATAATGAAGCCGATAAGCGTCAGCACAACGCGGATATCGCTTAAGGGCTGCGGGCGCAGGTCAACGAGTGTGGCGGAGTTGCCCACCACAATGCCCGAGGTCTGCAGGCCGACAAAGCAGATGAAAATGCCGATGCCTACACTGACAGCGTACTTGATATTCTTTGGCACAGCGTCGAAGATAGCCTCGCGGACATTGACCAGCGAGAGCAGGATGAAGATTACGCCTTCCACAAACACGGCCAGAAGCGCCGTCTGCCAGCCATACTGGGCCGCCACAACATACGCGAAAAACGCGTTAAGCCCCATACCGGGCGCCATAGCAAAAGGATAGTTGGCCAGCAGCGCCATCATAAGCGTGCCCGCGCTGGACGCCAGCGCCGTAGCCGTAAACACCGCGCCCCAATCCATGCCGGCTGCGCTCAATGTCCTTGGGTTGACAATTAAGATATAGGCCATGGTCATAAACGTTGTTATGCCTGCCATTACCTCAATTGATACCTTGGTGTTGTGCTCCTTTAGCTTAAAAAACTTTTCCATCGCGTGAACCTCCTAAAAATATTTTTCTTGTGACTAATGTTACCTATGCTATAATAGCAAGCGGTCTTAAAAATGTCTAGTCCTGTCGAGAAAAATTTTCTACCTGTGCAATTGCCTTTGAACCCTGCAATGCGGACGGGTTTCTGAGTACTGAATTTTTGCCTGCCTAAAATGGAATTCGCTATTTGGGCCATTTTCAGTAAAAACCGATTGCACAGGTCGAAAATTTTCAGGCCCGGCCAAAGGTGTCTATTCAGGAGTGCAAGGCTTATGCTTATTTGAGTGCGCGCGAAGCGCAAGAAGGGGTCTGCGTCGAGCAAGCTCGACTATTGGGGACGAGTCCCCTAACGGTGAAGTGTCAGTTAGGGCGTGTTTGAAAATTCCTTAAAATGTAAAATTTCAAGTGAAATTTCGCGCTCTAAAGAATTTTCAAACATGCCTTAAGCGGGATATGCTTGCCTCGTCGCATTTCTTGAAGGTTTTGCAGGCATTCGGTATATTCCTCGTCGGTCATATAGTCCCACAAATCATCGTTTTTCGACGGCGGCGCGGCATTGTCAGCGGGGAAGACAGCAAAAATTTCCGTGATTCTCTGGCTGTGATTGTGCCGGATTCGTTAATGAATTTTTCAGCCTCTTTTGTGGAGAAAAATTTCTATGATACATCATCATCCCTACATTAAAAATGCCGTCCTAAATGCGTAAAAGAATGGAGCTGGGCAACGCGGACTACCTTTACCGTCAGGGTTTGGCGCGGCACTCCTAACGGCGAAGTGTCCGTTTCCAAGTCCGCAGACGCGCGGCTGTTTCGCGTACTTCTTTCACGCCCAGGGCCAGGGCGGCGGCGAAGTAGACGGGCACGCCGGCGGCCACCGGTATGGCGAAGTCCGCCAGCCGGCCGGCCAGCCCGTCGCCGAACTTTCCGCCCAGTAAATGTTCAACCGTAAGAATAATAGCCGACATAACCAGCGCTGCCGTCAGATATTTTAGCACAGCAACGCCAGCCCTTTTTAAAAAACCGCCTGTTTTTTTGTACATAACAGCAGCCAGCGCAATTACGCCCAAGGCAGCCGATATGGTGTACGCCACCGGCATTGCCAGTACCCCAAGCGTGTTGATAAGGGAAAGCCCGACGGCAATATTCGCCGCCATAATAATGAACCCGGCGGCAGCTGAAATTTTGGTGTTCCGTTGGGCGTAAAAGGCGCGGTCAAATACCTCTTTAAGCGCAAGAGGCACAATCCCCAGAGCGTACAGCCCCAAAAGATTGCCCGCCACTGCTATGTCCTCGCGCGTTATCTTGCCCCAGCGCGAAAGCAGGTTAAAAATTTGAAACCGCGTAAGCCCAAACCCAAACATGGCGGGTATAAGAAACAGCAGCAGGACATTAATCACTTGCCCGAGGGAATTCCTGTACCCATCCATATCCCCAGCCGCCCAGGCGGTGGAAAATTTCGGATAATACACCGCTGTTACAGAATACACAAAAGTAAGTATGGACGTTATGAAAATATTGTTTACAAAATTGTAAATAGCGGTTTGGCCCAGGCCAAGCACTAGGGAAGTGTTGAACAGCGTGTTGACTTGGTAGGCGGAAACCGCCGCCAGCGCCGGGCCGCTGGCCTTTAGGCAAAAGACTATTTCCGGGCTTTTTAAATCGAATGAGAATTTATAGCGGTAGCCTGTTTTTAACACAGCGGGCAGCAAGAACACAGCCTGAAGGGCAAGCCCCGCCAGAGTGGCGTACAATAGCCCGGTAACGCCGAAGCGCCCGCCTAACAGCGCCACGTACAAAATAATCGAAAGGCTGGACGGCAGGCTGACGGCGGCAGGCAGCGCGAATTTCCCGTGGGATTGCAGTACGCCTTGGAAAATAAAATTTAGTCCGTTAAAAAACATCACGGGCAGGGAGACCCGCAGGCAAAAGACGGTGTAATTAAATTCCTCCGCGTTCGCGCGGATATTGCCTCCGGATGGTCCGGCCCCACCGGACGTTCCGGCCCCGCTGACTCCTATTAAAACCGGGGTAAGCGCAAAGGCCAGCAGTATAAGCACAACAATAAAGGCGCTGGAAATTGTGATAATGTCATTGAGAAATTTATCCGCGCGCTGGCCTCCGGAGGCTCCGGTCCCACCGGAGGCTCCGGTCCCAGAGCCTTGGCCCAGCAAGGAAGAGTATGCCGGCACGACCACTGTGGTGAGAGCCGTGCCGGCGCATGTAAAAATAACTTGTATGACTGTAATGGCGTAACTGTAGATATTAAGCGCGGCGCTGCCGTAAAAGGACATATAAACCTGCGTGGCCGCCAGGGAGGCGAAGCGCGCCAAAAACGAAATTACCGCCACTGAAAAAACCGTCTTGCCCATTAATCCAACACCTGCAAATCGTACTCTATCATTTTGTTTGTAACGCGGAGCCTCAGCGTCCTGAAATCAGGGTTTATCCCGCCGCCGCTCCACAGTCCGCCTAGGTTAATGTACCGTATACTGTCGTTTAAGGTCATGCCGGAATGTGACCCTTCCGTAGAAATAACTATTATATTTTTGCCAGTGTCGGCAATGTCCTTAAGGGCGGTTTGCAGCATCTCCGCCTCCTTTGCCACGGTAAAATTATCCGGGGCTTTGTCCAGCAGGACCAACACATGGTCGGCAGGGCCGCTTAAAAGGTCGGATGTAAAATTTGACCACTGGCGAGGGTTTGTGGCGAACAGGCCGCCGCTGCCCGCGCTCATTTGAAGTATAGCCACGTTTTCCTTTTCGTATAACGCATAGCCGTGCCCGCGTTTTACCGTTGTTATGCCTATGTCGCCGGTAAGGTCCGCCGTGCCCGCCAGCACCGCGCACAAGCTGTTCTGGGCCAGCTGGCCGTAAACCCGCTGTTGGGTTTCCGCGTAATTGTCGGGTTTGTCACCGCTTAGCGCTATATTGCCGGCCACTGAAATGATGAAACTGTTCTTTTCGTTCCGGTCCAGGGCGACACGCAGAGGGTCGCTGAACACGTTGCCCGTGGGGTGCTCCGCTGTTTCGTAACTCACCGACACGACGCATTCCATATTGTCGAAGGCCAGTACGTGTTCCGTGGTGTCCGCGTTTGTAAGCTGGGCGACGTACAGGCGGTCCAAGGTCACGGGGTAGGCTATGTCGTTGGGCAGCCACGCCTCTACAGACCGCCAGCCCTCCCAGTCTATTTCCCGCGCCAGGTCCAGGGTGTGTGCCTTGCCGGCGCCGTCCAGTACCCGTACACGCAGCCAGCCGTAAGAATTGTCGCCCAGCACGGAGAGCTTCAGGGCAGCCGCGTTTTCCGGAAGGACAATGGGCGGGTCAAAGGCGAGGTAGGACGCCTGGGTCTGGTCGCTTTCCGTAAATTGATAGTTAAGCGCCAAGGCCGTGCTGTCCGCCGCTGCCCCGGGCGCGAAGGAGAGCCAGCCGGTTACCGTGTCGGGATAGTTGACTGCCTGTATCGGCTCGGCCCCGTCGAAAGCCGTTACAACGGTGGTGTAATATCCCGAGTTGACATCCACATAGGTCACTATGCCGCCCACGGAGCATTTTATATAGCCCCCGCCCAGACTGTCCGCTACAAAGTAATCGCCTTCCATGTGGCCTAGTTCCGGCGGGAAAACCTCGTATTGCATGCCGCTGTAAATATAGGAACTGTAGCCGTACTTGCTGCGGCCGTTAAACTCCAGCAGCGTGCGGCCACCAACTCCGGTCTTGACGCTGTGTATCACCGGAAGCAGTTCCGCCAATTCCAACACGGTTATATAGGCGGTGGAGGAATAGGGACCCTTGCTGGCGGTTATGGCCACGTTGCCTTGGGCCGTGGGCGTAAAATACCCGTTTTCGAACCGCCCCGTCACATTGGCGAACTCCAGCGAGACCTGGTCCTGGGAAAGCTCGATGGCGTGGAAATACTGGTCCAGCCCGTAAATAACCACCGGTACGCCTGTGTCCTGGAAAATACGCGTGGTGCGCGGCTTGAGATACAGGCCGGTCATTTCGCCCACAGGTGCGGTGTTGAAAACGCCCAGGGCATTGGCCACCTTGCGCTCCGCCCCTCCGGAGGGTGTGTTAAGCAGTTTCGGCGCGCGGGCGTCCAGTTCACGGGTGACAAAGGCCGACGAGCCGCCCCCGTCCAGATGCATGGCGTTATAGGCGCCGTACTTCTGCATCAGCCTGCCCAGTTCTTCATGGGTCGCCCCAATACTGTGAGTGCGCCCGTCTACAACCATAAGTATCATTTGCTTGCCGTCGCCGGTATAGCCTATGGCTGTGCGGGGCTGGCGGCCTGAGGCGGATACGAAGCCGTCGCTGACAAGCTCGCCGTTTTCTAGGATTTTCCCTTGACCCCCTATGCCGGACCGCACATTGTTAAGCGCCACAGACGTGCGGACGACAAGCTCCGCGCTTTGCCCCACCGCAGCCAAGGACGCCTCCGCGGCGCTGGCTATGACTATATAGCCGTTGTCTGGTATTGGGAGAAGTTCGCCAGGCTGTGAAATATAGGTTATTACCTTGTCCTGCACCACAATTTTTATAAGCCCGGGAAAGCGGGCGTCAAGAGGCCCGGTGTCGTACCAAAAATCGCTGTTTATACAGATGGCCCGTTCTGGAAACGCGGGCGCTATGTCCGTTATTTTGTTTATGGCTGTAACCCTGATGTTTTCCGCGCCGTTGTTTAAGAATTGAATACTGGACTTAAAATATTCCATAAACGGGTTGCCATCGTTGTCAATAAAACACACGGACAAGGAATTGTTATAGGCGTTGGTTTCTTCGTCTACGGACAAAATTTTGCCGTTTTTTATTACCGGCCCTATAGCAGAGGAATAATTACCCTTCATGTCAAACAGATCGCCATTTACGCCCGCGATTGCCCCAGAATCCGTCACAAGTTTGGACGTGGTCTCCTTTAAATCCGGCTCGGTTAAAGACTCTATAGGCAATATCTGTATATACGGGTCGCCCAGCGGCACTTTTAGCACATAAACATCCAACAGACCTTCTGCTGTTACCATTTTGCTTACTTCGTATGTAACGCTCTTGCCTATGGTTTCCTGTATCTTTTTTTCGTAAAAGACTTCGGGGCTGCTGGCAGCATTGGCGCGGGCTGTACCCGCGCTTAACGAAACCGCGGTTAACACCGCCGCTGTGAAAAGTATTCGTTTAATCAATGTAATTCGTAACCTCCCCTAATAATAAACCAGGCGTTTGTTGTGGCGCGCACTCCTCTGCCGTCATAACGCGGAACAATAATCAAATGGTTAGTGAATATTATGTCCCCATGACTGATTTCTGTGCCGTCCGTCATGTCCACCAGCCCGTTGGCCTCGGAACTGGACCCGCCTGCGTACCCCAGCGCCGAGCCGCTGCGCAATATTATTTCTGTGCCCTCGTGCCCTATTACGATTTGACCTTCCGCAGCTTCCACAGGGGTGAAGGCCGGGGCGGGTAGAGCGGGGGACTGGGCCGGAGCGGGGGAGGGAACCGTGTCCGGCGGGGCTGTGTTAATAAGCTGCGCCAGGCGGTTGATTTGTTCGTCCACATAACTTTTAGATACTACCGGATCCTCCGCGCTGCCCGGCTGAACCGTGGCCGCGCCGGTTTGGATTGAGGCCGCCAGGCACGCCGCTAAAAGGGTTATCACCGTTAGGCGGCGAAAATTCCAAAAATGTAAATACTTCATGGGTCTATCATTCCTTTTTGATATTTAGGGTATTCCAAAATTCAGATTGGCACTGGAGTGCCGCAGGTGCGGGCGAACACATTTCGCCCTTACAGCTTAAAATACGCAAGGTATTAAGGAGTGTTTGAAAATTACTTAGAGCGCGAAATTTCGAATAAAACCGCTGCAATTTCGCGCTGGAATCCAATTTTCAAATACGTCCTAGGTATTGCCTATTGGTACCCTTCGTCAGGTATCAGCCTGCCGGTTTTTATATATTCGCGGGCAAGCTGGTCGCAACGCTCGTTCCATTTGTTGTCCGCGTGGCCCTTTACCCATATGAACCTTGCCTCGTGTATTGCCAGTAATTCCTGCATTTTCTGCCAAAGGTCTACGTTTAACGCGGGGGAGGTTTTATCACGCATCCAACCCTTGCGCCGCCACCGTTCCACCCAGCCTTTCTCTATCGCGTCCACCACATACCGGGAATCGGAGTAGATATTGGCGGCGCACGGCTCTTTTAGGCTGCCCAGGGCTTCTATTACCGCCAATATCTCCATGCGGTTGTTAGTGGTGCGCGAACGCCCGCCGGAAAGCTCCTTGCAACGACCGTTGTACATAAGTACCGCACCGTACCCGCCGGGCCCTGGGTTGCCTGTACAGGCGCCGTCTGTGTATATTTCGATTGTTTTTTTCACATAAATTCACTCCAGTTTATAGTAGTTGCCTGCCGCCTTGTGTTTGCGCTTATTCTCGTACATAATCAGGTCAGCGTTAAGCATGGCTTCGTGGATTTTTTCGCGGGCGTCGCGCTTTATATGGAAACCCATGGAGATGTCCGGCGCGCCAAAAGGCTCCGCGCTTTGTGCGCATAGGGCGCTGACTTGCCGCAGGTATTCCGCCGCCTCGTCCTCGCCGCAGTTGGGTATCAGCACAAAGAATTCGTCCCCGCCGGCCCGGCAGATTATTGCCCGTTCCGGCGCGGCCTTTGTCAGTATGCCGCTTATCTTCATCAAAAGCCTGTCGCCGTACATGTGCCCAAACGTATCGTTGGTCCGCTTCAGGTAGTTAAGGTCGCCCGATATAAAGGCCAGGGGATAGTACTTGGGCAGGTCGTACTTTTCACAGATTAAGTCGTAATATCTTCTGTTATATAACCCTGTCAGCTGGTCATAGTTAGCGGCGTGGAACATTTCCAAATAAAGCATGCGCTGCGCGGTTATGTCCCGTATTTCCACAAAGTTGCCTATCTTCATGCCATTGTGATTGGATATTTCAGATTCATTTACTTGATAGTAAAGCGGGCCGTCCTCGCCAGTTATTGTAATAATCGCGCCGCTGTCAGTATGTTCCAATGTACCGTTGCACCTGGCCAGCCAATCCTTTATAAGCGCGCTGTAATACCTGCCCACCAAGTTTTCCCAAACTGTGGCGAAGGTCTTTTGGGCGCAGGGGTTCGCGTCTATTATTGTTCCGTCGTGTTCTAATATAAGCGCCACACAGGATATTTTTTCAAAAACCGTGTTCCTCGCCAGCATCAGCAGGTTTGACCCGCGATAAATTACCACGGCCCAATAGCCCAGGGCCAATGGCGCGAACATATCAAGTACGGCAATGTCAAAACCATTGTGGATGTCAAAAAACTGCAGCAGGTCCAGGACCAGATAAAGCCCGTACGCAAGCATGATAACCCTCAGCTTGAATTTGTACACTATAAGCGCCGCGTTATAGTGGCACACGTAAATATATACCGCCGCCGAGGCGGCCAAGTACATGTAAATAAAATTGACATAGTACCACAGCGATTTCCGCGCGGCGATTTCCTTAACAGGCACGTAGCGCAGGACAAGGGCGCTTTCGTACAGCAGGCCGTGGTTTTCGTTCGTAAACAGAAGCGCCGCCGTCAGTCCGGGCACCACAAACAGCAACACAAGCAGCCGCGCGGAGAATTTATAAAACGGACTTGTATATTTTACCGCGAAAATTAACAGCGCTACAAGTAGCGAGGATTTTACCGGCAGCAGCAGGAAGTAGCACAATATGCTTAAATGTGGTTCCGGCGCGTACTGAAAGACAATATACACCCCTGTCTGGATAATCGCAAGGCCTAACGCAAACAGCATAGGTACCAGGTGCGGCATGCCCCGGAAGGTTTTGACCGCCCCCGCGAACATGGCCGCCAGCAGCGCTGTTATTAATACGCCTATAATTAAAAAAGTTTGTGTCAAACCTGATTACCATCCTTTCGCGCTGGTGGACCGCGCGGTCCGTTTCTTTGTAAGCGTTGTTTTAATCCGCATTTTAATATCATGCGCATTAAGGTTTACCGTTATAATAGCAGGAGAGCGCCAAAATAGCAAGAATCGGGCGGAGGTGCAATTTGCCTTTCTAATGTAGTTTTAGGATGATGCGCGATGCGCTATGAAAAGGCCTGTTCATGTATTGCAAAGTTTGAGAGGACGCTTGCTTGTTCGCTGTTCTTTATGTTTTTTGCAGTACCCCGTCTTTAAAGTGTTC
Source organism: Clostridiales bacterium (assembly GCA_031297485.1). Taxonomy (GTDB): domain Bacteria; phylum Bacillota; class Clostridia; order Lachnospirales; family JAISYE01; genus JAISYE01. The sequence continues at coordinate 82 of JAISYE010000218.1, read as the reverse complement.
TTCGTAAGGGTAATTGTGTCTATTCAGAGGTGCGAGGCTTATGCTTATTTGAGTGCGCGCGAAGCGCAAGAAAGGGTCTGCG
>JAISYE010000217.1 GCA_031297485.1 Clostridiales bacterium | reverse complement strand
GGACGTGTTTGAAAACTAGATTCTGGCGCGAAATTGCAGCGGTTTCATTCGAAATTTCGCGCTCTAAGGGATGGCTTAACAATAAAGTCCCAAATTAAATTTACAATTATAGCGCTCTTCTCTTAAAACAATTTTTGAGTTTGGGAGTTTATTCTTTCTTCGTTCCTAAGGAATTTTCAAACACGCCTTAAGTAAAATTATTCGGCAACAATCTTAAAGTTTATATTCTCCGCCGCGGCACGGGGACCCGCCCGCTCAGCCAGAGGGCGCCCGCGGGGGCGTATCCGCGCTGTGATTTTTTATATACTCGTCAATGCTGTCAATGATATACAGCGGACCTGTCATGTGCAGGCCGTCCCAACATTCCGTGATGAAATCGACCGCGCCTGTTCCGCGCAGGTAATTATAGGCCGCCTGTCCGCTCAAACCTTTTTCGTCCTTGTACAGTTCCACGCAGGACGCGAGAAACCACACTTCGCCTTTTTGCTTAATCATATCTGTTCCTCCGGGAAAGTGATTTGGCCTGTGGTCAGTTCTTCCTCCAACATGTCGTAGAGAAGCGGATACCCCAGCCGCCACACCTTAGTTTCTTCGTCCTCTAACACCTTATACAACCGCGAGTTGTACAGTATGCCGGCAGCGTCCGCGAGGTTGAACCCGCGTTTTTTCATTAACAAATCAATTATCCCTGGCGTTATCATAGCGATAACCGCTGAAATGCTTTTAGCCATTATTCGTGCCGCCTTTCGTCCGGAAGCTTCGGCCTTGGCTGTTGTATGCCCGCACAAAGCTTAGCCTTGATATAGCTTTTTCGGTTTTTAGGCATACTTGGTCAGCAAGTTTTTTAGTCTTTAACGTAATAAGCGCTGCTTCCTCGCTTAAAAATCCGTTCAACAAAGCCTGAATCGTAGGCATAACCGTGTCGTTCGCAACCGCGCTGATAACTAAATCGCAGATGTCACCAGTATACGTTTTAAGGTGGTTTTCCCTAACGAAACCAAGCCATTGGGCGTCGGCGCTGGCGAATCTACGTATAGCCATTGTCTTTTCTGCGATTTCCATATCAAACTCATATACATGACTGTGGCAGCGCCGATTTTTCTGCGATTCATGACGATTTTAGAAAATTTGACCGCCTGTTCCTCGTTTGTGGTAAGGTAAAACCCTGCGCCAAAGTCGAGTCCCCGCGTCTGTTCTATCAGTCCAGGCTTGTCGACTTTTATATTGCTTCCGTGATATAGCAGCATTTTCTAACTTCCTCCTTATTGTCGCACTGATCATAAAGGAATTTACTATTGGAAGCCTTCACCATTCAAGGATACCATATTTTTTATGAAAAGGCTATACTTTTTTACGGAAGAAAGTGTATAATTGAATCCAAAATGGAGGTGCAGCTGTTGGGAATTAAAGAAACGGATAAAAAAATAATTTTGGCGGTTGACGACACGCCGTCCAGTCTTCAAATTGTCCATAGCGCGCTGGGCCGTGAATTTGACGTGCGTCTCGCCAAGTCGGGCAGCGCGGCGATGTCGGTTTTGGAACGGGTAAAGGCCGACCTTATCCTGCTGGATATAGAAATGCCGGGCATATCAGGTTTCGACATAATGGACCTGCTTGCGAACAAGCCCCAGTTAAGCGGGATACCTGTAATTTTCGTAACATCTCACGCGACAGAATCCTTTGTAAAGGAAGCGGCGCAAAAAGGGGCGGCGGATTATATAGTCAAGCCCTTTGCGCCGGACGTGCTGCGGAATAAGGCTTACCGCGCGCTGGGCATGGCGCGGCCTTCCGCGCCTAAAACGGCCTCAGAGGCTCTTGAACACGAAAAGGGGTGCGCTCATTGAAATTAGAAAAAACCCCTGAAGTTCCCCTCCCAAGGGAAGCCTCTTTGGACGCGGATGACGGCGCGGCGCCCGGAACAGCCCCCGGGCGTCAGGAAAAATATTTGCGCCTGTTGTTGGAAAACTGCCCTGACATAATCCTTATGCTTGACGGCGACGGCAAGGTCGCGTTTTGTTCGGCGGAATTATTAAAGCTCGCGGGTATCGGCGAAAGCCCAGACCCCGGCGGTTTTTCGTCCGAGACCGCGGCTGCCGGCTCCGGATGGTCGCTGAAAGATTTATACACTGTGCTGGGGGACGAGGAATTTGTCCAAAAGGGGCTTAAAAGGTTCCAGAGTGTCAAGGAGACCCTTATGCCCATAAAAACGCGCCAGCTGATTAAGTTTCCAGCTCTGGACGAGCCGCGTCTGTACCTGATACAGGCGGTTCCCATGCTGAACGAGTCAGGATGGTTCGACGGCGTGCTGGCAATATACTCTGACGCCACGTCTCTGCGGGACGCGGAAGTGGAGGAACGCACGCGCATAATGCTTAACGCCACACCCTTGGCTTGTTCTTTGCTGGACCAGGACGGCAACTTGATCGACTGCAACGCGGAGACCTTGAGGCTGTTCGGCCTTAAGGAAAAATCGGACTATGCCAAGCGCCTAGGCGACTTAAGCCCTGAATTTCAGCCGGACGGCTCAAATAGCGCTGAACGCTCGCGGGCTTATGAGCGCGCCGCGCTGGAAACAGGATACCAGCAGTTTGAATGGATGCACCGGACCCCGTCCACCTGCAAGGAACTGCCGACAGAGGTGACGCTGGTGCGTGTTCCGTGGAAAGACCAATACTGTTTGGCGGCCTATTGCCGGGACCTGCGGGAAATAAAGGAGAAAGAGCGGCAAATGCGGGAAGCGGACGAATACGCGCGCGAGCTGGAAATAGCCAACAGGGCCGCACTGGAAGCGTCGGAAGCTAAAAGCCGGTTCCTCGCTTCCGTGAGCCATGAAATACGCACGCCCATGAACGCCATAATCGGCATGAGTGAGCTTATACCCACGGACAACTTGGATAAGGTGCAAAAGAGGTATTTTACGGACATACGGAATATGTCCCGTTCCCTGCTGGGCATTATCAACGACATATTGGATTTGTCAAAGATAGAAGCCGGGAAAATGGATATTTCACCCGTCGACTATGATATATTTGAATTATACGACAATGTGTGTTCTGTTATACGGTTTACAACGGCGAGCAAGTCGCTGATGTTCCGGCACACCATATCGGAGCGCATACCGCGCGTACTGTATGGGGACCCGGTGCGGGCGCGGCAGATTATCACCAATCTTTTAAGCAACGCCATAAAGTATACCGTAACCGGGTATGTAGAGTTAGACCTCGGCCGCGTAACAAAGGACGGCCGCGAATACCTGTCCATACGCGTGGAGGACAGCGGTATCGGGATAAAGAAGGAGAATTTCCCCAGACTGTTTGAGGCTTTCGAACAAATAGACCGGCAAAAGAACAGAAACGTAACAGGCACAGGGCTTGGCCTGCCCATAACCAAGATGCTGGCCCAACTGATGGGCGGGGAAATTTCAGTGGAAAGCGAATATGACAAAGGCTCGGTGTTTACGGTATTACTGCCCCTTAAAGCCGGGGACCCCGCGAAAGTGGAACACGCGAGAGAACTGAAATGCCTCGCGATGTTTCATGACGCTAATGTGCTGGTGGTGGACGACAATACGGTCAATCTCACGGTTGCGTTGGGTTTTTTGCGGCGGCACGGCATAGACGCGGATACGGCGGAAAGCGGCGTGGAAGCGCTGGAAAAAGTTGCGGCCAAGCGGTACGACCTTGTGTTTATGGACCACATGATGCCTGACATGGACGGCATAGAGGCGGCCGCGGCTATCAGGGCGCTGCCGGGGAAATATTACAAGGACCTGCCGGTTATCGCGCTGTCGGCCAACGCTGTGGCTGGTATGCGGGAAATTTTTTTAGGCGCCGGTATGAATGATTTTATATCAAAACCTATCAATCCGGTGGAATTGAACCATATTTTGATGCAATGGATGCCAAACGATAAACTTTCGGACAGCGCGGCGCTTATAGCCGGCGAGCCGGCCCCGCCCATAGGGGAGGACCGCGTTCGCGGGTCTCTGCCAGAAGTTCCGGTCTCTGAGGATACGGCCGGGTACAGCAAGCTGATAACAAAACTTTCCGACATCGCCGACTTAAGCGTTACAACCGGCCTGTCGCGGGTGGACAACGACAAGGCTGTCTATATTAAAATATTGAGGCAATTTTGCCAATGGCTGGATAAAGACCTAACGGCGCTTCGGTCTTTTTCCGCTGATGGCGACTGGAAGCAGTACGCTGTCCGGATACACGCGGTAAAGAGTGTTTTCGCGAACATAGGCAATCAGTTTATGGCTGACTGGGCGTTGGAACTGGAAAAAGCCGCGGCAGGCGGGGACACGGATAAATGCTTGCGGCAGACGAAAAATTTTTGCGTTGACATGAATAAATTCCGCGTACAGCTAATAAACGCCGGATTAATGGACCCGGAAGCCGCGCCCGCGGGCGCGCGGTCTGATAAAAAGAGCATGGGCGCGGGCGCGCCGCCTGCAGGGTTCCTTCGGGAGAAGCTTCTATTGCTGCGCCAGGCGTGCTTGGACTGCGCCACGGACACAGTGAACGCGCTTACGGAGGAATTACGCGAAACCAATATTGGAAACGGCGTGGACGCGCTGCTCTCAAAGATATGCTCCCTGGCGGAATCCTTCGATTACGAGGAAGCGGCGGAAATCTGCGGTAAGGCGGCAGCGCTGCTGGCCGAATCCTAGGACGTGTTTGAAAACTTGATTCCAGCGCGAAATTACAGCGGTTTTATGAGAAATTTCGCGCTTTAAGGAATTTTCAAACACGCCTTAGACGTGTTTGAAAACTTGATTCCAGCGCGAAGCGTCGAGCAAGCTCGACTATCATTGCAGCGGTTTTATTCGAAATTCCGCGCCTTTAGGAATTTTCAAACACGCCAGTGTTTTCATACGGTTGTTTCCCTGTATTTTTTCTTCATGCCAAGCAGCACCTGATGCAAGGTAGACTGATACTCCTTCGTCC